>JBBSRZ010000001.1:0-88233 GCA_038242555.1 Flavobacteriales bacterium
AAAAAACGTCTTGAAGAAATTTTGAAATCTAATAGTTCAATAATTGCATAAAACGGCACTACCTACAACACGGTATTTCTATTAGCGGGTCGGAAGTTCCTATCATCAAGATCTTCGCTAATTGTTCAATTTGTTATATTTACAAAGACTTGTTTTAAAAAGTCCCCGACAACAGAAATACCCAACCGTTGTGCGACATTTTAGAAAAAAAGAAAATTAATTTCAAAATGTTTTTTTTATTTGAAATTAATTATATATTTGAATATACCAAAGTAATATTGTTTAACCTTCCAAATTATTTAATTATTAAAAAAATTATTTTAGCGACTGCTTTAGTTTTGACATCAAGTTATGCATTTGCCACTATTGGAAACACAATTGAAGCACCAAAACAGAACACACTTGATGAAAAAATTTCTATTATTAAATTGGACGACAATACAGTAATGGAAATAAAATTCAACAAAATATTGGGCACTTGTTATGCAAGAGTTTGCAAAACCATTTCTATTGATCAGGTAGATGGAACAAGTGTGGAAGTCAAGCAATGTTCAGATTGGCAACAAGTTTCTTGTCCTACGGGACCACAACCTTCAAATCCACAGGTTTAATAAGAAACTAAAGTCAAGTGTTAAAACTTGCTTTTTTAATTCTTTTTAATTTTTTAATTCTTTTTAATTCTTTTTAATGCAATGAGAACAATTGTGTATTTTTTATTTCTGTTTTTGGGAATCCTGATCAATAGTCAGAAAGCAGGGAAAATTATTTATGCGAATATGAATTCCAAAGAAGAAAACGGTATTTTATATTACGATAATGAACAATCATTATTTATCACAAAAAATAAAGAAAGTGAAACATCTGTAAGAAAAATTTCAGATGGCTCAATAGTATATCCAGTAAATACTATTGATAGCATTGCCAACAAAACAAAGTTCGTTTTATTTGATAATCAAGAAAAAAGTTTTTTTAATAACATCATAAATAATGACGTTGAAACCATTTTGAAAGATAAAGCACAAGTTTCTTGGGCATTTATAGATGAAAATAAAAATATTTTGAGTTTTGCTTGTAAAAAGGCAGTTGGTGAATATAATGGAAAAAAATACATTGCTTGGTACACAAAACAAATATCAAATTCATATGGACCTCTTAAAATAAATGGTCTTGACGGTTTAATTCTTGAAGTTTTTTCGGAAGATAATTCACTTCATTGGATAGCAGAAAAAATAATTAATCAAGGCAATGAAAATGAAATCTGTAAGTTTATTTCTAAATATGATTTTAACCAAGCCGTTTCAAGAGAGGAATACAAAAAAATACTTGATTCACAATTAAAAGAATTCGAAGATAAGATAAATGTTAATCTTCCTGAGAGAAATAGAATTAGATTAAAAAAAGATTGTTCAGACTGTAATAAAAAATAAAAATTTGCTGTTTATTTAGTTATGAAATTTATTTATTTTATTTTATTTTTCGTTTCAATCAGCTTGTTTGCTCAAACAAACAGATTCTACTATGAAGTAACATTTAAATTAGATTCAACTAATATATCACGTGATATTGTCGTCTTAGATATAAACGAGAATAGCAACTATTTCTATAGTGATGAATATTTGTTTGTGGACTCCTTAAATAATAAGAGCAACAACTTCAACTTTGCGTATCCTAAATTTAACAAGATTGTAAAATGGTCAAAAGAGGGCAATACTTTTGATTTTACAAATAATATTTCGATGAATTTCTATCAATACAAATCTAATATATCATTAAATTGGGAATTAAAGGAGGAAACAAAGAAAATTGGTAGTTATACAGTACAAAAAGCGATTGTAACGTATGGAGGGAGAAGTTGGATAGCTTGGTTTACAACTGATATTCCATTTCCCTATGGACCTTATATTTTTTATGGGTTACCAGGAATGATTCTTGAAGTGTACGATCAAGACAACGATTATCATTTTTCCTTTTTCAAAAACAAGAATTTTTCAAATTTTATTGATTCTGAAAAGATTATAGAAAAGTATCTTGGTATCAATAAATTTAGAATTGATAAAAAAGATTGGAAAAAAATTCAGGTTAATTACTATAATAATCCAATCGCTGAATATAAAACAGGAGAGGCGATGATGTTAAAAAATGATGGAAACAAATATAATTCTCAAGATTATAGAGAAATTGAAAAAACTATCAGGTCGCGAATAAAAAAATATAATAATCCTATTGAGTTGGATGAAAAAATTGATTTTAAATAAAAACGTCGTACAATAACTAAACTTTCGTCTTGTCCGAAGGACACGAGATGAAAGCCCGTTGAACGGAACCTTCGGTAGTTTTTCCTCCCCACTTGGTAACCTTATGGAGTTATCGTTTTTAGAATTTAGGATATTAAAGCAGTTTTTTAGAAGGACTGCTTTTTTGGTGGCGTTTGGTCGCCATTTTTTGATGTTTTCTGCGATTCTTCTTCGTTACAGAATACAATTTCCCTTACCCACAAAGTTATTTTGCAGACGAAGTTTGGGTCACGAAAAGAAAATCCTCAGGCGGTCCACGTTGTCCGAAAAGGGCGATGGTGATTAAGTTTCCTTCCTTGCAACACCGACATTTTTTAAGTAGCGTTTTGGGTTTTACTTCCGGAATCTGGATTCTTAATTCTGATTGTAAATCCTGCAGTTTTCCCCGTTTCCAACTGCTGCTCAAAATCCCGTAATGCCGTATTCTTACAAATCTTTTCGGCAAAATATGTTGGCTGAATCGTCGAATGAACTCCACATTTGGTAAAGTAATTTCCTTTTTTTCGCCGCCTTTTCGGTAATCTTTGTACCCAAAACGAACTTCTTTTTCCGTAACTTCTTTAATGCGATGATTGCTAATAGCCACTTTGTGCGTGTATCTTCCTAAATATTCGATCACCGATTTTGGTCCACCAAAAGGTCGTTTTGCATAAACCACCCAGTTTTTCGACCACAATTCTTTGCGGATTTTTGCGTATTGTACTGGATTTGATTGGCTCAATTTCTCACAATATTTTGCCCGAAAAACCTGGCTCATCGCTTTTACAGAAAATAAATATTTATCTGTCTTTATTTTCGCTCGCCATTTTCCTTGTTTCGTAATTCCACCACCCGGAACAATGCAGTGCAAATGAGCCTGCCTGCCGGCAGGCAGGGATGAAGCGAGAGATTCTGTCCCCAAGTGTGCAAAATAGCAATCATTCCCAATTGCACACCTTTATTTTTCCCAAACTGATTTAAAGTTTCCCAAGCGGCTTCAAACAAAGTTTTGTAAACCAATTTTGCATCAAAAATCGACAAAGAATTTAGTTCTTCGGGCAAAGTAAAAACCAGATGATAATAACTGCACGGCAATAATTCCTGTTCGCGTTTTTGAATCCATTCTTCCCTTTTATGACCTTGACATTGCGGACAATACCGATTTCTACAAGAATTATAACTGATGGAAAGATTTCCACAACCATCACACGCATCAATATGACCACCCAAGGCAGAAGTTCGACAGTACGATAAAGCCCGAAGCGTTTTTTCCTGATGAACCGTAAAATTCTGAGCCGATAAATTGATTCTACGAATGACTTCTGCTACACTTCCGCCTTTACTTCGCGTTTCCATTTTTGCTGCACAAAGTAAAAACGGTATCTAAAGGACTGTGCGGTTTTTGGTCAGACAACTGGCAAACATGAAGATATTCCATGGTACTTTCAATCCGCTCATGTCCCAAAAGTTTTTGAACCATAATGATGGAAACTCCATCTTCCAATAAATGAGTGGCAAAGCTGTGTCGCAAAGTGTGGGTATGAACAATTTTGGTAATTCCTGCTTTTTTGCTCACCGTTTTGATGACCCATTGAACGCCTCTTTGGCTGTATCTGGAATCGAAATCTTTACGTTCTGGAGCCAAAATGTCGATCTCTTCAATATTTCTATTTTGATTTCCATTGAATAAATATTGAATCGGATTTTCCACTGAAATAAAGGTTTTCAGTCCTCGAATTAAATGCTCGGATAAAGGAACATAACGGTCTTTTTGACCTTTACCCTGAACAACATGCAGCATTTGTCGGTCAAAATCAAGATGATGAAGTTCGATACTCCGGACTTCCATACATCGAAGTCCACATCCGTAAATTAAACCGATGAGCAGTTTATGTTTCAGCAATTCCGCAGTTTGCAGCATACGCCAAACTTCTTGCCGACTTAAAATAGTGGGTAGTTTTTTGACTTTTGGAATAGCAGGAAGATGCAGATAAGTGTAAGGCAAACCTTCTGTCTTCAATAAAAACCGAAGTCCATAAACGGTGTGTTTAAAGTAAGTTTGGGAAGGTGTTTTTGATCGTTGCTGCAGTTCGTAAAGATAATCTTTGACCTGTTCGGGATCCAGTTCCGTAGGCAGAGTTTTAAAATGCAGCGCCATCGCTGCAACATGTCTTGCATAATTTTCAAAGGTTTTAGGACTTCTGCCCAGAATGGAAATATTTCTTTCAAAGCGTTGTAGCAGTTCCGAAAAACCATTAACTTCGTTGCAAGCACGATTCAAAAACTTGTTCGTTCTTAAATCCTCCGGAGATTTTTTTTTGTAGCCATTTTAAAGATTTTATTTTTTGTTTAAGCAAAGTTAATAAAACGGCGAATCGGGAAAAGCTACCGGAGGTTTAGTTCAACGGACTATTTCTGTTAGCGGGTCGGAAGTTCCTATCACCAAGATTTTTGCTAGTTGTTCAATTTGTTTATATTACAAAGCCTTGACATAAAGATTCCCCCAAAGGAAATAATTAACCGACGTGTTCAATGTAAAAAAATCGGCTCCTCTTAAAAATAGGTTTTTCAAAAACTAGATAATAGGATACAGAAATATGGATTTATTAACATTTTATATTTTATCAATTATCTTCCTCGGTACATTCGTTCGCTCTACTTTTGGTTTTGGAGAATCATTAATTGCAGTTCCTTTACTTATTCTTTTAATACCAATTGAAATTGCAGTACCTCTTTCCGTATTAGTATCAATTTTAATTGCTGCGATTGTGGTCGTGCAAGACCGAAAACAAATACATTTTAACAGCGCAAAATGGCTCATTATCTTTGCTACATTAGGTATTCCCATAGGATTATTTTTACTTATTTATGGTAATGAAAACCTAATAAAATCAGGATTGGGAATAATTATTATTTTTTATTCAATTTATTCATTGTTTTCAAAAAGCAGTTTTAAATTGGAAACAGATAATAAACTTTGGCTATTTATTTGCGGATTTCTTTCAGGTGTATTTGGCGGAGCATATGGCTTGAACGGGCCGCCACTTGTTATTTATGGGAATATGCGTAACTGGACAGCCAAACATTTTAGAGCTACTTTACAAGCGTACTTTTTGCCTGCAAGTACTATCGGAATATTGGGTTATTGGTACAAAGGACTTTTGAATTCTACCGTAACCTACTATTTTTTAATTTCTATTCCCGTTATAATTCCTGCTATTTTCCTTGGAAGATATTTCAACCAACAATTAAAGGATGGAACTTTTTTAAAATATATTTATATAGGTTTAATTGGTATAGGAATACTATTATTAAGTCAATCTCTAATTTAAGTAGAGTAGTTAGCCAATGAACATTTTACCCAACAATGTATATTCAAAGCAAGGGAAATATATGTAAAATGAAGAATTTGTGCTCATTGATTATTAAAAGTTTCGGAGTCTTTAGCGGCCACAACGCCAAGCAGTGATCGTTACTGACAGAAATATGTAGACACCTGAATTCAAGAATATAAGGAAATTATTTATTAAAACATTTGACACCGTGATTGTAGAAATACGTAAAGCAATTGAAACTGAAATCGAAATATTGCTCAATTTTGAAGAAGAAATAATAGCTACTGAAAGACCTTTTGACAATACTTTAAAGCAGGGCGAAATTCACTATTACGATTTAATCGAGCTCATCAGATCTAAGAGATCTGAAGTATTAGTAGCTGTAGTTAATAATGAAATTGTAGGTTCTGGTTACGCAAAAACTTTACAGGCTGAACCTTATCAAAAATATAGAGAATATGCATATTTGGGCTTTATGTATGTAAAACCAGAATTTCGCGAACAAGGCATCAATCAAAAAATTTTACATCAACTTATAGATTGGGCTCGAAGCAAAAATTTAACAGAAGTTCGATTAGAAGTTTATAATGAAAATTTAATAGCTAAAAACTCCTATTTGAAAGCAGGGTTTAAGCCCAATTTATTAGAAATGCGACTAGAAATATAGCTACAGTGTTAAAAATTAAATTATTTAAACAGGGACAAGAATTACTGTTGCAACAGGGATTTTACAAATTGCTCTACAGTTAATATCCCAACCTTTAGAATACATACAAAACGAATGCGTCAGATATTATATTTTTTCTTGTTTCTATCTTTTAGTAGTTGTAAGGAACATAAATCTACTGAAATGAATTTGCCTGAAAAGTTTTTAGGTACATGGAGGCTTGAACTAACTGCAGACGATTCTTTGAATTTAATTTCATCAAAATTATTTCTAAATACAAACAAAACCTTCAAATACGCTGGGATTAATGAATTTAATGATTCTATTTTCTCTAATGGAAATTGGAAAGTAGTAAATGATACTATTTTTTTTAACTCTTCTAATTCGAAAGAATGTTTTCATCTTCGGAATGGAATATCATATAATTGTGAAAATTTTTCGGAATCGAATCATGATAAAAACATTGAAATTAAACCTGTTGTTGAATCAAATACAACTTTAAAAGATTGCATCCCTAATAATGAGAAAATATTCTATGCTGAAATTACAGACGAGAAAATATTATTTAGAAATGATTCTCTTATATACGTCCCAAAAAAACATGATTGTTCCCAATATTTTCCGGACATAAAGTTATCAATTTATAAAGAATAGGTCTGCTAACAAAATATTTCTATTAGCGGGTCGGAAGGTTTCATATCAAGTTTTCTGTTATAAATTTAATTTCTGCAAGAATAAAGTTTTTGTATTTTTAGTCCCTCTTGCAGAAATACCCAACCGTTGTATTTCATTAAAAAAAACTATAAAATAAAATTATGAAACAGTACAAAGTAGAGACATTAATTTACTATTCAAAAATTACACTTGATTCAGAACATATCGCCAAAAAATCTAAGGAGGATATTCAAGAAAAATTAGATGAATATTCAAAAAATGGATACAAATTAGTATCAACTAATTCAACTAGTTTTGGATTAGCGATGTATATTTATTTATACTTTGAGAAGGATGTCTAAAGACAGATTTATCGCAGTTATCCAAGATATTTCGTGCAGTTTATCCTAATTTTTATCACGGTTATCGACGGATTTACTGCTCAATCGAAGATTTAATTCAGTTATAAAATTAAAAATTATTGAGGTGTTATCTTTTTATAATCCGCTAAATCGCTAATCTGAACGACGTTTTCTGCCATTATTACATATCGTTTACCAAAATAAATTAAAGAAAAATATGAAGGAAAATAAATATGCTGAATTTACAGACGAAGAATTATTAAAAGAGCAGAAGGAATTAAAGTCATTTTCAATTATGAATGCTTTCTTGATTGGGTTTCTGATGGGAATTATCTTCGTAAGTATCAAATTTAGTGCTTATAATATTGCGCTAATTATACCTTTATTTTTAATATATAAATTTGTAAATGACCCCAGAAATAAAAATGTGAAAGAAGTAGAAGATATGATGAGCGCAAGAAAAATAAAAACAAAATGATCGGAATTTGTGGAAACTGTAGTTCCGAAGTAAGCGGAAAATTTTGCTCGATTTGTGGGCAATTAGCAAAATTAAAGAGAATTGACGCTCATTATATCAAACACGAAATTGAACACGTTTTACATTTTGATAAAGGAATTTTTTATACAGTCAAAGAATTATTAATAAGACCAGGCAAAAATGTACGGGAGTTTTTTACTAAAAATAGAAACAGGCTGGTAAAGCCAATCATTTTCATTATTATAACTTCTTTAATTTATACCATTATCAATCAATATTTTCAAATTGAAGAAGAATATGTTTCATATGGTGGACTAGAAGATACAACAGTCGAAAAAACATTAAAATGGATACAAGGACATTACGGCTATGCAAATATTTTAATGGGGATTTTTATAGCATTTTTTCTCAGATTATTTTTTAGAAAATCAAATTATAATATTTATGAAATAATTATTTTGCTTTGTTTTGTGATGGGGATTGGAATGCTCATCTATTCATTTTTTGCATTACTGTACGGAGTATTTAATATTAATTTGTTAACAGTTGCAGGATTTTTAGGTGTAGTATATACAACTTTTGCAATAACTGATTTTTTTGACAATAAAAGACCTATAAATTACCTGAAAACAATTGCTGCTTATTTGCTTGGAATGATTTCTTTTTTTGTTATTGCTATACTACTTGGGTTTTTAATCGATATAATAATTAAATGAAAAAAATTATCTTAATAATTGGGATTTTAGCAATAATAATATCAATATACAGCACAGTTTCTGGTGAATCTTTGAAATCAAACCTCGTGGGATTTATTTTAGGAATTGGGTTTATTCTTACATATTTTGAATCAGACAGGTTGAGAAAATAAATAAGGTAGTAGTTTTCAACGAGGATTTTTGGTATTATGAGCGGGAAAAGAATTTCAAGAATAAAGATAGATGCAAATCAAAAGCATAACTTCATTCTGGATTTTATTGAAATTGTTGCGATCCAAAGCAGTTAAATAATTTTGAAAATACTATTACATAAGAAAGTCAAGAATTTAGTATTTAAGCATTGGTTCATTAATATTTTGATAATTATTGTTTTGTACTTTATTTACAGATTTGCTTTTATTGGTACAAAGCACGAAGAAAATGCGTTTAAAGATTTTTTAAACATTATTGATGTACTTTTGAACTTGGTATTTTCACTCATATATTTAGTAGGACTGGTTCTTAGTTCAATAACGATTTTCCTCAATCTTAAAGCAAATATTAGACATCATAATTTTTTATCATTTCTAACATTTTGTGGAATACCAATCATCTTCGTCATCTTCTTAATCATTAATATATCGATTGATTTTTACAAATACGAGCAAAGTGGTTTGACAACCCTTTTTGTTTTTTCTGTCATGTATCTATTGATTACCGCATTGCAATTTTTTAATTTTAGGAGAACATTAAAAAAATTTAAATTGAATGTATAAGAATCGCGGCTAACTCTAGTTTGGTACTTCGATTTCAGCCAAAGAAGATGCTCACAAATTTTTTTTGCAAAAGCGGAGACGAATTTTATATCGTTGTTTTTTGCTATTTAATAAGTTTCTTACAAGTATAAAGTTTTGGTATATTTATTCATTATAGCAGTAATATTCCACCCTTTCCAATATGCTAGAAAATCCCTTCATCTTATGAAAATAAATATTCCATCTATATTCATTTTGGTTTTTTTCCTCTTGCAGTCCTGTGATAATAAATCCAAAATAGAAAAGACATTAGTTATTACTGCAACCGATTCGCTTAATAGTACTATCAACGTTGAGACGAATGATGAATCAGATGAAAATAATCCTCATGAACCTGAACTCGCATTTCCGAAGACAGGAAATAAAGCCTCAGATTTCCTTCCTATCTTAGGTATTTATGAAATTCAATATGAGGCAAAAGGAGATTTGAATAAAGACGGAAAAGATGACATAGTGCTTGTGCTAGTTCATAAAGAATCAAAAATTGCAGACAGACCGATGCTCATTTTATTGCAGAATCAAAAAAAATCTTATCGCTTAGATAAAATTTCTAACATGGCATTTCCAGTTGAATACAATGCCTTCGACTTTAAACTTTACGATACCGAAGACATCAGTATTGAAAACGGAGCATTAAATATTAATCTGTACAGTATAGGGCCAAGTGGCAATATTTTTGGAACCTTTAAATATGATGAAAACGATTTAATACTTACCTATATTGAGGCTTACTATAGAGGCGCTGGTGGAAGTTCGGTATTAATTTATGATTTTTCAAAAGGAGAAATAACAACAAATGAAACCAATACCATGGAAGAAGATATGCCAACAATATCTAAAACGGTAAAAACGAAAGCAGAGCGATACCTTTTTGAGGACACGTCTCTTACGAAGTTTTTTAATGATGATGAATAAAAACACAGGCACACCAAATCAGTTGGTCTATGCAGTTTAAATGCTGATTTTTAAGTTCAGATTTTCAGTATAACTTGGTACAGAATTGAAATTGTGGCCTAAAATTTTTTCAAATATCAAAACGTTTAACCTCCTTCAATAATATTTAAACATAAATGAAAAACATTTCAAAATTTCTAATGTTTTTATTCGTCATGATCGGAACTACTTCTTTTGCTCAGAATATTTCTATGAGAACACTATCTTATATCTTCGCATTACTATCAATAACATTGTTAGTTAATTGTAAAAAAAATTTAACTCACTCTGCGGAGAACAAGTCATCTCTACTGGGAAAGTGGATCCTTGTTGAAACCTTAGCAGATCCTGGAGATGGGCGCGGGAAGTGGACCGCTGGCGATAAAGCAAATTATTACTATCTGGATCTTAAGCCAGATGAAACAGCTGCGAGCAATACTTTTATGGGATTAGGTGGACTGAAAAAATATAAAATTGTTAATGATTCAGTACTCAATTTAATTTATGCTAACGGAGATTCTGTAATCAACAATTATCGCGTAGATGCTATGACGCTGACACTCACGGGTGGTTGTATTGAGGCTTGTGGATCTAAATTTAAGAGAGCAAATCCGTAGATTTAAGACTGCATCTGAATATAAGAAATAGATTAGATTTCCCGCAAATTTTTGATATGAAAATTGGAATTATCGCGCATAATTATTATCCCATTTCCGAACCTTTTCAAGGAGGTTTAGAAATGTTCACCTATTTGTTGGTCAAGGAGTTGGTTAATCGTAATCATGAAGTTTATACTCTTTGTAATAAAGGATCTAAACTGCACGGCAAGATGGTCTATTATACTGAATTAAACCAAAATTCAGCTGATGATCCTTCAGCTATAGAACTGTCTGAGTTTGAACAATTCTACAGTTCAATCAATGAATTTATGAATAACGACTTCGATGTCATTCATAATCACACGATAAGTCATCATGCGATTGTATTAGGAAGTGTAATCGACATCCCTTTTGTAACCACATTCCACTGTCCGGTTTTTCCTAATATCTACGCTGCTTTAAATGCCATAAAAAATCGCCCTAATCAAATTTTCACAACGGTTAGCAATCACATTACCCTTGAATTTCAAAAACTTCTAAAAAATGTTCGTACGGTTTATAACGGCATCGATTTAAGTAAATGGGATTTATCTTCGTCAAAAGAAAATTATTTTTCTTGGTGTGGAAGAATTTGTAAAGAGAAAGGACTTTTAGAAATCATGGATTTATGTCATGATCTTAATTTAGAACTTAAAATTGCAGGCCCCATCTCTGACCCAATTTATTTTGATGAATTTATTAGTCCACGGCTAAAAGAATATGACAATTGTGAATACGTAGGTCATTTAAATCAAAAAGAAGTCAATCAGCTAATTTCCCGTTCCAAGGCATTATTGTTTACGAGTATCTGGCAAGAACCTTATGGCTTGGTAATAGCGGAAGCGTTAGCGTCTGGAACGCCGGTCATTGCAAATAATATGGGCGCGGCGAGTGAAATTTTAACTGATGACTGCGGTATTTTGTTCGATATTAATGAGCCAGAAACTTTTGTTAAGGCGATTGCAAGCCTAAATACAATACGACCTGAAGATTGTCGTAAAAGAGCGGAAAATTTTTGTTCTCATTTGAGGATGGTAGATGATTACGAACAGATCTATTTTGAAATTACCTCACGAAAAATTTCTTAAGCAGATCGCGCCGTTAACAAAATTAATTAACCTGGAAATATTATTTAGTAGCAAATTTGTAGTTTTTTACTAAATTTAATATTTAAAATAAAAGTTGTGCTATCATTTCTATCAGAAAGTTAACTGCAACAGAATCACAATATATTAAATATGAATAAGATACATTTTGACAACCTAGGTTTCCGAAAAGATAAGATCCAATTTTTTTTTCTAATTCTTGCTTACATCTTCGTGATTTTAGATTTTACTGAACTTTGGACTTTTGAAAATCCAAAAATTGCTAAATTCATTTATGCTGCTTTCTATTTGTATCTCGCATTTATATTTTCTAAAATATTTTGGTATAAAAACTTTGTCAAGTGGAACAAAAAAGGAATAATGATAAAACTAAATGGTATTTGGGGTAAAAACTATAAGTTTAACGATATTAGCAATTTTAATATTCAAGACGATACGTTGACAATATCAAAATACAATGGTGATAAAAACGTTTTTGATTTGAAAAATATAGAATTAGAAAGCGTTAATAGAGTAGAGAAGATATTAAAATCACACCTTTAGAAACCCGCTGAATAAAATTCAGGGCTACAGAAGTATTCAACTATTCTTCGTCATTCTTTTAAATATCTTTATCAGATAAAGCAGTGAAAAACTGATAATTACGACAATGAAAAACTTACTATTTTTTCTTTTCGCCTTCGTTGTACTTTCATGCAATGGAAAAAAAGCAATCTACACTTTAGATCAATCCCAACCCATCGTTGATTATAATCAATCTTACGAATCTCACGATCAAAATATTACGGTAAACAAAGCATTTAAAAGATATAACGAGCAGACGGTTATATTGTTTAATGGTAAATTAATAAGTGAAAAAGAATTAACGACTCAACTTGATAATAAAAAAGTTAAATCTATCGAAAACGTAACTGACAGCACTAAAATCGAGGAGTTAGGGTATGATTTTGATAAAGTTAAAAGAATTATCGCTGTAAAAAGTTAAGAAAAATTACTATTACAGCAACGCATTTCTACGACCAATCCAATATTTTTTCGAAGAACTTTGTCAGTCGTTTCAATTATTGTAACCATTTTCTTTAGGTATGTTTTATTTATAAGTAGGAACTTTATAAACGGGCATGTTTCGAGCAGATTTCATTATTTAAATTCGTGCAAAAAAAATGAACCCGTCAATAATGAGCGAGTTCATAAACACAAATGATGAAAAAAAAATTTTCAAAACAATAACATCAAATTGCATGCTAAAGTTTGTTAAATGACCTTAAATAATGCAATCATATTTGTCTATTTAAGCAGGAGTGTTAGCAAATAGCGTGTTTCCGTGAAAATTAGTTATTTTGGACTAGTTAAAAGTAATTAGAAACTTTTGAAGTTTAGTTGATGACATTTACATCATAGGACGCCAATAGATATTTCCCAAAGTGGAGTAGAGTTTCGCTGAGTCCGTTTGTCATTAATTGTTTTTTCAAGTATACTTTTTACTTATATTTATTTTCTCTTATAGAAAAACATTTGTCACAATCATTTAATTAATCTAAACAATTATGGAAAAAGACCAAATATTAAATTTTCTTATAAAGTATGATTATAAATATACGGTAGATTCTGCAAGTATCACGGTAAATCTTGATTTTGCGCAAAAAGTTATTCTTGACTTTTCTCAGCCTGGCAAACTCATAATAATTGACCAGTTAACAGGCTGGAATTTTTTGACTGGCTTAATTCAGATGAGTCTCAAAAACGCGATGATTTATAATTTCGTTTGCGCAGTAATTCTTGCATTTTTATTTTTAAATCTTCCGCTTAGTTACTCTGGGGTTAACTTCATTCCAATATATTTACTTTTTATGCTTTGGGTTTTATTATTTTCAGGATATTATTTAGTAAAACTTGAAAGTTTCAAATCGCAAATAATGGCGTTAAAATCTTAAAAAAAGGTGCACTCCTATAATTTACCACAGACAAGATACCAGTTATTAGACTGGTTTTTCTCGTTAATAAAAATTCGTTCACTTCAACTTATTGATGAATCTATATCCTGCGCTACTACAACAGCAGAATAAGAGCAGAATCGACAGATTATTCAGTAAATTTCAAATTTGAAAGCCCTCAATAATACCTTCTATAGGCAATGATGATGAATTATTAAAAAAAAAACTTAGAAGATCCAACATAATTATTTTTGTAAAAACCATGATAAAAATAACTATTTACGATTTTTATAACTTTCTACGCCGTCCCAATGATCATCAAATTCAATTAAATCTTAAAAATAAAATTTTATTTGTGCTGATTCTGTTTGCTTTAGAAATTATCATTGTTCATGTTTTAGTTTTCCCATTGTTGTTTTTGATCAATTATTTTGTGCCTGTTAAACTAGATAGAATAGGGTACTCGCAAACCTTTGCATTTATGATGGTCTATGTTGTGTTTGTTGTCCCATTTTTAGAGGAATTGATATTTAGGTTTTTTCTGACTTATAGAAGAGTTAATCTGGTTGTTACAAGAGAACAATGGACGAGACTATTTCCTTACTTGGTGTATATTCCTGCTCTTATTTTTGGTTTAGTCCATATAGGTAATTATAAAAATGACAGTCTACTATTTTATATGCTCTCACCAATCATCATATTATCTCAAATAATTGGCGGTTTCGTCATCTCTTTTATACGAGTAAGGTTAAATTTCTACTATAGTACCTTCTATCATTTCATGTGGAATTTCTTGTTCGCTATTGCAGTACCATTTGTGTTCTTCAGTGTTACAAAACCTTATATCGAAGAAACTTCTGCGTACAAGATCACGATTCAGGAACTGCCTTTCTTTAACGAAGACGTCGAGCAGACTTTCAGAATCGACAGCGCTCAAAACGGCATCAAGTCGATGAAACTGAAGCAATATTCGATGCAGCATTTATTAGATTCTTTGTATTCAAAAGACCAATATTATGTGGATGACGTTTTGATTAATCTTGAGTTTAATTCAAAAACTGGAATGAGAAAGGACGAGTTTTTAAAAGTATTGAAAAAAGAATACAAAATAATTAAGGAATAAATGGAACGTACGCTTTTTGAGATATGCATCAAATTCGATCGAACGATGTAAATAAGATTTTATTTTCGCTTGCAAGCACAATTTTTCTTTGTTAATATTCTGAATAAATGAGTTGTTTGTAATTATACAATTTATTATATTTGTTCCCACTGGAAGAACCATTAAACTCCTCGAACAAGCAAAAGCAAATTACTATGAAAATACGACTTAAGAAAAAGAGACTTTACCTGAATTTAGTCTTAGCAATAATGTGGATTGGACTTGCATTTATTAAAATATATGATAATGTTGAATTTAAATTTTCTCATTATCTAATTCTCGCCTTAGGCATTTTATATATTTTCATGTTTCTATATGACTTTAAAAATCAATATCTTACTGTTGACCGAGGAACAATACGGAAAAATATGCTGTATGGATTCGGAAGGGGAAAGATTGATATGAACGAGATCAAAATGATTAAAAAGGTAGCACGAAATTATATTTTAAAAACAGAAAACACGCGATTAAAAATCAACACAGATTTAATCGAGGAAAACTCACTTACTGACCTAAATAAGATATTAGCAAATCTAAATTTGCCGTCGGACAGAACGCCGTTTATAAACACGGTATAACAGCCATAATTTCCTTCTTCTCTTATAAAAACACTGGTAAAATTTTATTGGAACTTTTTTATTTCAACAATTTCGAATGGCCAAGCGGCAGCGATATAAACCTATAACTAATTAATAATTAATATAATCGAAATGAAAAACACTTTGTTCTTGACTTTTCGAATTTTAATAGGAATTGTTTTAATCGCAAAAATATCCACTTGGTTTATTCAGTATAGCGACGAAACCAACAAACTGATAACTGCTGCAATGTTTACACTGATCGGAATTGCTTATTTGGTTGGCGGATTTATCTGGAAAAAAAAGAGCACCAATATCATTTATCTAGTTTGCGGGACTTATTTAATTGCCATGAATTTCTTCAATGATTTTGCCCTAAAATCAATGATTGGAATCGTCTGTATGTTAACACCAATTTTGATTACGCGATTTTTACCAGAAACCGATGACGAAAAAGAATTAACGGCAAATTAGTAATTGAAAATTAATCAGGATTGGAAAACATTTTGAATATCAACTTAGATTAGAGAAAACGTATATAAGTAATTCTCCGCTTGATTCAAATCACATTACTTATAAATTTTTAAAAGTCACATCAAAAACGCCGAAATAAATGTTGCGATTTAAAAGTGCGAATGCTGCTAACGCATAATAAGATCGTGGTTGCACATTTAATTTAGTCTAAAGTATTTGAATCTATAGAAGTAAATGCCACAAACCGATATATTGCGACCATACTAATTTTAGATAATCGAAAAAAAGCAAATAAACATGAATAAAATGAAAATTTTTAAAAAGAGTCTGATCAGCAGTTTATTGCTACTTCTATTTTTAGTGTCAGCTAGCACTTCACTGATTGCACAAAAAAAGAAAAATGATGATCTGAAAAATTTTAAGATTACAGTGGAACAAACCCAAAACGGGATTAAAATGCATAGTGTTGAAGGAAGTGCTTGGATTGATTTACAGTTCGGTTTAAATAAAGATCAAAGACAGGCAATTGACCAGTTTGGAATGACAGAAATGGCTAAAATTCCTGCTGACAAATCTTCAATTGAGGCAAATTATCTTTTTACCATCGCCAATACAAAAACTGGATTTTCTCTCCGAGGACTTAAAGGAACGACTTGGAAAGACTTAAGTTTTACGTTTCCCAAAAATGGAAAAGTAACGATCCATCAATTTGGAGTAACAACAGTTACTTCCAGATTTCCATTTAATTTATTTTGATGCATGAAAATTAAGCAGACCTCGAAATTTAACTCGATTTAAATCAAAATTTATAACGCAAATAAAAAAAGATTGATCAATTATTTGATAGTTGGTTTTTTGCTTTTATCTCTCGTTGTTTTCTAAGTGCCGACTTATTAAAAATAAATCCGGACATTAAAATTTCGAAGTAGTAAATATCCTTAATTTTAAACTCTTACAATCTCCTAAAAAACACAACCTAAATTTAATAATGAAACAAACAATATCTACCATGCACGGCTGGAAAAGAGTTTTGTCTATCGTTCTTCCTTACTTTATTATTATTTTGATATTTCAAGGTGTTGGTGCACTTATCGCCGGTGTTAAATTGAGTGATCTAGAATCGGAACAAACATCGCTTCAGCAATTAATTATTTCGTTTTTCGACCTCATCGGAACTTTTTTACTTCTGTGGCTCTTTATGAAATTCATCGACAAAGAACCTTTTGTTAAACTTGGTTTTCAAACGGATAATAGGCTTAAAGAGTTTGTGGTTGGGATTGCTATTGGATTTGTAATAATGGTTGTTGGATATTTGGTTTTACTTTATTCGAATGAGTTATTTTTTGTAAAAGTGAATTTTGATCTGAAAGAATTAATACTAACAATTCTATTATTTACGATCGTAGCGATTGTAGAAGAAACACTTGTAAGAGGTTACATCTTAAAAAATCTCATGCTTTCTTATAATAAATATGTCGCACTAATGATTTCAGCGCTATTATTTTCCTTGATGCACAGTTTCAATCCGGACATGGACCTATTTTCTTTCTTTGATTTATTTTTAGCCGGAATCGTAATGGGTTTATCGTATTTATATACCAGAAATCTGTGGTTTCCAATTGCGATGCACTTAAGTTGGAATTTATTTCAATCACTGCTCGGCTTTAATGTAAGCGGATTAAATACGTATTCCTTAATTGAATTTAAAATTAATGAACCTAATATATTCAACGGTGGCGGTTTCGGGCTAGAAGGTTCAGTATTATCGATTATCGCAGAATTACTACTGATTGCAGGAATCGGATTCTATTATCACAGAAAAAGAACTCAAAATCTCGTTCAAAATGAACTTGTATCTTCCCAAACGAGTATCCTGAAAAATAATAATCCGCTTGCATTAGACCAGAAAGTAAAGTTCACCGAATAAGAAATTATTCTGAATTTACAATTGAA
This sequence comes from Flavobacteriales bacterium, assembly GCA_038242555.1. Classification (GTDB taxonomy): domain Bacteria; phylum Bacteroidota; class Bacteroidia; order Flavobacteriales; family Weeksellaceae; genus Kaistella. The sequence goes on from JBBSRZ010000001.1 coordinate 18,058, forward strand.
GTATCATGTTTGTAGAATTCATTTTATTATATTTATAAAGTTTTTTTTAAGAAGCCTTCTTTAGAAAAACGTGTTATTTAAAACTAAAGAATTATTACATTTGAATAGATTACAAATAATTATCATTTTAAATAAAAATTTATGAAAAACGCATTGTTTATATTAAGCATTATTTTAATTGTTGGTTCCTTTTATCTGATTCTAATGTTTCAAAATTCGGGTAGAATCAGTTTAATTGCTGGAATAACTTCGATGGCTGGTTTCATGCTGAATATTTTCTCTTATTTAACGAAGAAAAGTAGTTCTCAGGAAGAAATAATAGTGCGGAATAACTAAAGTCCCGATTGCAAATTTTTAAAACTGATAACAATGAAGTTATTAAATTATTTTTGATAATAATTTTTGTGACTCTTCATGTTAAAGTTTTTGCGTGTTCCGCTTTTTTCAGCAATAATCCAACGAAGTATTTCGCAAAAAATTTTGATTGGCAGGCTGGAGAAAGTTAAGATACTAATTTGATACTGGTCTTTTTGGAATTCCGAAAAACTATGGATTTTCTCACAATAAAAGAGGAGTTTTTGGCACTCCGCCGAAATATGCAAATTTCGAAATGGACTTTCAGACCGATCAGGAAATATCCATCAAGATTAAATAATTTTTTCAGGACATTTAATAACTGATATTTTTTAGCCCAACTTTTACGAAGAAATATTAAACTGTTTTCGCAACATTTCAGCCACTTTACCTTCTGGATTAATTGCTTTCACTTTCTCGTTTTTAACTGTTCGATAGGTGATTGATAATCTTCTTTCTCTATGATGGATTTCACCGTCAATAATATCTTTTTTTCTGGGCGGAATTGCATGTTTCCATTTACTTCTCGCCTCATCTTGCATCACATACAAAGAACGTCTAGGAATAAAAACATCCACGATTTCCGCATTACCATTTTTAATAAAACGCATAACACAACTGCTTCCGAGGTTGATGCCACAAATTTGGTTATCGAAATAATTTCGGTCTTTATGCGGTCTGATTCCTTGTCCAGGCAAATATTCATTAATGATCACTTGATCAGGTTGATTGAGCAATATTTTCTGATCAACAATGTTTTCTGATAATTGATAAACCAGCGGAGGAATAGAAACTGGGAATTTAACGAGATCGAAAGGCGTTTCTAACTCATTTCTGTAGCCATAATATTGCAATCTTCGGTCATAATCAACTACCCATGTTTGCGCTTCAATTTCATTAATCAAATCACTTTCCATCGATTCTGTTATAAAATCTTTGATGAGTAGTAGCCCTGGAACTTCCATAGTTTTTCTTTATTTAATGTTTTCTAAGTTAAATTTAAGAATAATTTCATAAAGAGGGTCTGTTAATTCAGAAGTTTTAATTATCTTATGGTGAGAAATGTTTTAACAAAATTTCAATTTAAACTTCAATAATTTTAAACCTATTTATGACTATTACGAACAGCACCCTGGACGATATTCCTGAAATTTTCCGTTTATATAAACTAGCCACCGATTTTCAAAAAGTGCAATTTCCAGATAACCTTTGGCCAGAATTCGATCGTGATTTTATTACGACCGAAGTAATTGAAAATAGACAATTCAAAATCGTCATCGATGATAAAATAGCCTGTGTCTGGGCAATCACTTTCAATGATGCCCAAATTTGGGAAGAAAATGAAAATAATGATTCTATTTATATTCATCGGATCGCCACGAATCCAGAATTTAGAGGGAATAACTTTGTGCAAGCCATTACAGATTGGTCCAGGGATTATGCGCGGGAACAAAACAGACACTTCGTTAGAATGGATACGTGCGGAAATAACGAAAGGCTGATCAATCATTACAAAAAGTGTGGTTTCAATTTCCTAGGAATGAAGCGATTGAAAGATACCTCTGAGTTGCAAGAACACTATAAAAATGCGGAAGTCTGCTATTTTGAAATCGACTTATCATAAATTATAATGGCGTTAAAGTATATAGTTTGAAGCAATAATACTTTATGGTTGTGCTTTTATCCTTTTAAAGCAGGATTTATTACATTACCTTTGCCAAATATGAAATATACATTAATTATTGTCACGTTCTTATTTGGTTTAACATTATTAAGCGCTCAGCAAACAGTAAAAAGTATCAAATTACAAACACCTGCCTTAGACGAAACTTCTGGTCTTGTCTTTTATAATAACACTTTAATTACGCATAACGACAGTGGTGGACAACCAAATTTATTCGAAATAAATAGAAGCACAGGCGCTGTTACCCGAACGGTGATTGTAAGTAATGCAACCAATGTAGATTGGGAGGATATTGCGCAAGATTCCTCGTACATCTATATAGGCGATATCGGAAATAACAGCGGAACCAGAAAAGATTTAAAAATTTATAAAATCTCCAAAGAGGATTATAATGATGGAGATGATATCGTTACGCCAGAAATTATTTCTTACTCTTACGAAAATCAAATTGATTTTACGCCGAGTGTTAACAAAACCAACTGGGATGCGGAAGGGTTGATTTCCTATAATGATAAGCTTCTAATATTTACCAAAAATTGGGTTGACAATCAGGTTAATGTTTATTCAATTCCAAAAACGAGTGGAGAAGTGCATCGTGCGGTTTTAGAAAGCAGTTACAACACCCATGGATTGGTTACTGGTGCAGATATTTCTGCTGATCAAAAAGTAATTTTCCTGACAGGATATAGCAGTACAGCTCCACCATTTATATTTACAATAAGTAAAATTCCGAGTGGTAGTTTAGATGTGTTTTCAGGAAGTATTTCTGAAAAAATACAAAATATAGTTCCTGTAGGTAATCAAGTAGAAGGAATTGCACTTTTCGAAATCACGCCCACGAAACATCGTTTATATATTTCTAATGAAAAATTTGTCCTTTCTTTAGGACCAATAACACTGCCTTTTCCCGCAAAGTTATGGACAATCGAAATTGATAATGAAGATATAACTTTGAATGTTCCCACAATAAATTCTAACCTGGAATTCTACATTTATCCGAATCCGTTTGAAAGTTTTTTAAAATTAAGCAAGAAAGTAGATGAAATCATTATTTACGATATGTCTGGACGAATCATTACCAGACAGTATTTTGTGGAAGAACTTTCTTTAAACAACTTACAAAGCGGAGTTTATATGGCTCACATTAAGATTGGAGATTCTAAACTCATCAAGAAACTCATCAAAAAATAAACGATTTTTTGATGTCGATAATTATTTAATCCAATATTAGAATTAAATAATTTATATCTTTCTATTTTACAAATTTAATCTTCACTTGAAATTGAAAATGCAGATAAAAACTTATATCATCGACGCTTTTACTACTGAGTTATTTAAAGGAAATCAGGCAGCGGTTTGTTTAATTGATGAAGAACTTAGTGAGCATACAATGCTCGATATCGCCAAGGAGTTTGGCTTTTCTGAAACTGCTTTTGTACAGAAACAGACAAATGATTCTTTCTCCGTTCGGTACTTTTCTCCGGTACAAGAAATTCCATTGTGCGGCCACGCGACGATGGCTTCTTCAAAAGCGCTTTTTACCGAACATGAAAAACTTCCTCAAATTACGTTTCATACCCATTTAGGCGATACTTTAAAAATTACTCAAAACAACGATCAAATTGAAATGAAGTTTCCTTTACACGAAACTTCTCCAGCAGAATATGATGATGACATTTTAAAAGCGTTAGGCCTCAACCAAATTAAAAACGCGAGATATAACGATTTTCATAATGTGCTGATGCTGGAAATTGAAAGCAGCCACGAACTTCAAGAACTAAAACCCGATTTTTCTATGCTAAGAAATATCAGAACTTCACTTAGTGGCGTTTTGGTAACTGCCAAATCTCATCGTGAAAATTTCGATTACGAATACCGCTATTTTTTCCCGTGGTCCGGCGCAGGTGAAGATCCTGTAACGGGCGCGATACAAAGTTTTTTAGCAAAATACTGGGCTGATCAATTCAATAAAAATAAAGTAAACGCTTTTCAATGTTCAAAGCGCACTGGAACTATGGAGGTCGAAATTTTAAGTGATTCCGTAATCATTAGAAGCAATGCCGTTATATTTTCCACAGGATTAATTAATGTAGAATAAAAGTAAATTTCGTCATTTCAGATATCTTTTAATTTTTAGAACAAACTTTTTTACTTGCACTAAATCATATATCATTTTTCAAATTATCAGCGAATTATGAAGAAAATTCAACTTTTTTTTTCAGTACTTCTATTTGGTTTATTTCAGGCACAAGGCAACACGATCCTCTGGAAAGTCAGCAGTCCAGATTCACAAAACGTATCTTATCTCCTTGGGAATTTCCATCAACTTGGTGATACTTTTGTTGACTCTTACCCAATTATTGAAGACAAAATAAAACAGGCTGATTTAGTGATCTTGGAAACTTTAGGTGATGATGTAAACGAGATAATATTCAGTCGGAAAGATAACTACGAAATACAGAAATATTTTAGCGATAAAGAATTAGATAAAATAGCAAAAACTTCACCTGATTTTAAAAGACTTTTATATAAATATACTCCGATTGAACTGAGTTGGAAACTTCAGCAAGATTACACGAAGAAGACCTGTGGCGGAATAACTTCAGCAGATCAATTTGAAATGTTCGACGATTATATTTTCTTCTTGGCGAACAAAAACAAAATCCCGACGAAAGGACTTGCGACAATGCAGGAGCAACTTGACAATTTGAATAAACAATATCGAAATATAACGTGGAAATCAGAGAAAAAAAATATTCTATTTTACGCAAATAATCTGCTTTCGAAGAAACCAGTTAAAATGAAAACGTGCGACGATCTGAATAATTTTCGAAATTTAAACATTGATTATTATTTTGATAAACCTTGTCATTTAGATGTTTTGCTAACGGAACGAAATGATAAATGGCTGGAGGAATTAATACCTCTACTAACACAGAAGAATACATTTATATCTGTTGGATATTTTCATTTGGGGTTTAAATGTGGTTTTATTGATAGATTGAAAAAGTTAGGATTTATCGTTGAACCCGTTCAAATGAAAAAAGAATCGATAATCTAATCTGAATGTTTCAATAAATTCAAAATTGGCGCAGAACATTTTTTCCTTTTCATTGATTTAATTAAATTTACCACATGAGTAATTTTTTAGAATTTGGTGCTGCCAAAAAGTTGAAGGAAATGAATGAAAGTCAAAATAAAATCACCCAGTTATTTGGCATAAAATATCCAATTGTTCAGGGCGGAATGATCTGGCATTCTGGTTGGCGTCTGGCTTCTGCAGTATCGAATAATGGTGGATTAGGCCTCATCGGCGCTGGAAGTATGTATCCCGATATTTTGCGTGAAAACATTCAGAAATGTAAAGCCGCAACGGATAAACCTTTTGGAGTTAATGTTCCGATGTTGTACCCCAATTTAGATGAGGTGATTCAGATCATTTTAGAAGAGGACGTAAAAATTATTTTCACGTCTGCGGGAAATCCAAAAACTTATACCGAAACATTACAAAAAGAAGGCGTAAAAGTTGCGCACGTGGTATCATCAACCAAATTTGCCATGAAATGTGAAGATGCCGGCGTCGATGCGATTGTCGCGGAAGGTTTCGAAGCTGGCGGCCATAACGGAAGAGATGAAACGACGACGTTCTGTTTAATTCCAAATGTGAAACAACATATTTCAAAACCGTTGATCGCTGCGGGTGGAATTGCGCTCGGTTCTCAAATGAAAGCAGCCATGATTCTTGGCGCAGATGGCGTGCAGATCGGTTCTCGTTTTGCCGCAACGGTCGAGGCAAGTTCTCACGATACTTGGAAAAATAAAATTATCGCTTTGAATGAAGGCGACACTCATTTAACGTTGAAGGAATTGGCGCCTGTTAGAATGGTGAAAAATAAATTTTTCCATGATTTAGAAAAACTCTACGACTCTGGTAGAAACATAGAAGCATTGAAAGAAACCCTCGGCAGAGCGCGCTCCAAAAGGGGAATGTTCGAAGGTGACCTTGAAGAAGGAGAATTAGAAATTGGTCAAGTCTCCGCTTTAATTAAAGAAATTTTACCCGTTGAAAAAGTATTTGAAAATCTATTGCAAGAATATCAGCAAGCAACATCATTTGACTTATAAAGAATTCCGTCTCGTTATTAACGACACGGAATTTTACTTTAGTAAAAACTGTAAAGGTTTTAATATCTAGTTCGAACTGAACTTTGTTTTCTCCCTTGAAATTTTTTCATTGCATATCCAATTGCAAGTGGTGCTACCCAGACTAAAAGTCTTCTAAAAAGTGATCGTCTCATAATTGTAATTTTTTATATAAAATACCATTTGCAATTTGTTTGCCAAAGGTTTATAGAATAAGTTCAGACCCAATAAATTGGTTGTTGACTTAAACAAACGCACTAAACCCAGTAATACTTCTTCCTACAATCAAAGAATTTATTTCCTTAGTTCCTTCATAAGAATAAATCGCTTCGGCATCGGCTACAAATCTGGCAACATCGTATTCTAATAAAATACCGTTTCCTCCCAGAACTTCGCGGGCGCGAGAAACAATATCGCGGGTTCTCAGGGTGCAGAAAACTTTTGCGAGAGAAGCGTGTTCGTCTTTCAACATTCCGGCATCCTGCATTTCAGACAGCCGGAAAACCAAGGTTTGCATTGCGGTCAAATTAGAAAGCATTTCAACCAAATGTCCCTGAATCATCTGGAAAGACGCAATTGGTTTTCCAAACTGTTCGCGTGTTTTCGTGTAGGCTAAAGCGCTTTCGTATGCACCTCTTGCGCAACCGGTCGCCATCCAAGCAACTCCGGCTCTGGTCATGCGCAACACATTTCCCGTATCTTTGAATGAATTGGCTTTTTCCAGTTTATTATCGTCGGTTATTAAACAATTGGTCAAAGTGATCAAGCCGTTTTGCACGATACGCAAAGCCATTTTACCTTTAATTTTCTCCACTGCAAATCCTGGATTGTCCTTTTCTACTAGGAAACCTTTTACTTCTCCGTCATCTAAACTTCTTGCCCAGATTACAATAACATCAGCAAAAGTGGCGTTTCCTATCCATTTTTTCTGACCATTCAGTATCCAGCCGTCAGGCGTTTTTTTGCACGTTGTGGTTAAACCACCCGCCGCTCCGGAACCGACGTCGGGTTCAGTTAAACCAAAAGCACCGATCTTTTCGAATTTTTGAAGTTGAGGCAACCATTTTTCTTTTTGTGCTTCCGAACCACAAAGGTAAATTGAACCCATTGTCAAGCCTGATTGCACGCCAAAGAAAGTAGCGATCGATGCATCAACTCTGGCCATTTCCATCGCCAAAACACCTTCCATTAAAAAAGGTAAATTCGGGCAGCCATAACCTTCGTAGGTAACGCCGCAAACATCTAGTTTTTTAAATTTTTCAATGATCTCAAAAGGAAAAGTATCATGCAGCCAATGGTTATTCACTAAAGGTTTTACTTCAGTTTCCATGAAATTCCGGACTTTCATCTGGATTTCTTTCTGTTCGTCAGTTAACGTATCAAACACGCCATAAAAATCTCCGTTTACAGGAGGAAGTTCTTTTTTATGTTTTTCTGGATCAATGGCCCTCATTAGCATTTTGATCTCTTTATCATTCAGTTTAGAAAAACTTTCCATCATTTTAGGAAGATCTACTTTTCCGGATATTTTTGATAATTCATCTATATCTATAGATTTGAATAAGTGAATGGCATGTCTGATTTTGGAGAACATGTTTGACATATTGTAATTTTAGAAAAAAGATACAAAAAAAGCACGAAAAAAATGTGCTGGAACTTTAATTGCACAAAAAAACCACCTCATTTCGAGGTGGTTTCTATATTTAAAGCATTTCAGTTTTTATTAAAAACCTTCTGGCTTATCTTCCGTTGGATTTTCACCTTCGTTCAAAGGTTTGAAACTATCTCCGTCTCCAGGACGAGCATTGCTTGCCGCGCCGTGTTGAGGTCTGTTGTTTCCAGGATTGAAGTTGCCTTCTCTTCTGTCACCACCTCTTGGTCCGTTGTTATCACGGTTATCACGATTTTGTCCGTCATGTTGTGGACGGTCACCTTGTGGTCTTTCTTCACGCGCTGGTCTGTCTAAAAGTACTTTTCTAGAAAGTTTCATTTTCTTGCGGTCATCATAACCCATGAATTTCACTTCTACCATATCGCCTTCGTTGTAAGGAACTTTGTCCAAACGTTTCCATTCGATTTCTGAGATGTGAAGTAAACCTTCAGTTCCTTTTGCAATCGCTACGAATGCTCCGAAGTCCATTACTTTTACAACTTTACCATTGTATACGTTTCCAACTACAGGCACGAAACAAATTTCGTTGATCGCTGCAATCGTTGCGTTGATATTTTCTCTGTTGATTCCAGAAATTTCGATTCTACCGATTTCGCCAATTTCTTCAATCGCGATAACCGTTTCGAAATCTTTTTGCATTTGCTGAATAATTTTTCCACCAGGTCCGATGATCGCTCCGATAAAGTCTTTGGAGATTTCCAATACTTCCATTTTCGGTGCGTGTGCTTTCACATCTGGATTTGGTTTGTCAAGCGTTTTCAACAATTCATTAAGAATGTGCAGTCTTCCTTCTTTTGCCTGGATCAACGCTTTTTCCATGATGTCCATCGTAAGTCCTTCAACTTTAATGTCCATTTGACAAGCAGTAATTCCGTCTGCAGTTCCTGTAACTTTGAAGTCCATATCACCTAAATGATCTTCGTCTCCTAAAATATCAGAAAGCACCGTAAATTTACCTGATTTTGGATCAGTTACCAAGCCCATTGCAATTCCAGAAACTGGTTTTGAAATTTGTACACCTGCATCCATTAACGCTAGAGTTCCAGCACAAACAGTGGCCATTGAAGACGAACCATTTGATTCTAAAATATCAGAAACGATACGGATCGTGTAAGGGTTTTCCGTAGGAATCATTTTCGCTAAAGCTCTTTGAGCCAAGTTTCCGTGACCTACTTCTCTTCTTGAAGTTCCTCTCAAAGGTCTTGCTTCTCCCGTAGAAAACGGTGGGAAGTTATAGTGTAAGAAGAATTTTTGATCGTAGTTGATGGCAACCGTGTCTACCATGTTTGCATCTTTTACAGATCCTAAAGTTACTGCAGTCAATGACTGAGTTTCTCCACGTGTAAAGATCGCAGAACCGTGAGCTCCTGGCAAATAATCAACTTCTGACCAGATCGGACGAATCGTTTCTGGACTTCTTCCATCCAAACGAATTTTGTCGTTCAGAATTAACTGACGCATTGCTTCTTTTTCTACATCGTGGAAATAGTTTTTTGCGTAAGGTTTAGCAACTTCTAAGTCTTCCTCAGAATATTGTGTTAAGAATTCTTCTAAAATTGCCTGGAAGTTTTCATGTCTTTCTTCTTTAGCAGAAGGAGTTTTTGCAACTTCATATACTTTATCATAAGTCGCAGCCCACACTTTTTCGCGAATTTCTTCGTTGTGATCTTCGTGCGTATATTCTCTTTTCGGAAGTGATTTACCAACTCTCTCGGCTAATCTTTCCTGAGCAGCTACCTGAACTTTAATTACTTCGTGAGCAAATTTAATGGCTTCGATCATTTCTTGTTCAGAAATCTCTTCCATTTCACCTTCTACCATTACGATAGAATCTTTCGTTGCACCAACCATAATATTCAAATCAGCTTTCGCTAAATTTTCTATACTTGGGTTAACAACTAATTTACCGTCGATTCTCGCGACAGTAACTTCAGACATAGGTCCGTTGAAAGGAATATCAGTAATTGCGATTGCAGCAGAAGCCGCTAATCCAGCCAACGATTCTGGCATACATTCTTTATCATAAGAAATCAGGGAAATCATCACCTGAACCTCTGCATGGAAATCTGATGGGAAAAGTGGACGAAGAACTCGATCTACTAATCTCATTGTTAAAATTTCTTCATCCGAAGGTCTTGCTTCACGACGGAAGAAGTTTCCTGGGATTTTTCCGGCAGAATAAAATTTCTCTCTGTAATCTACTGTTAAAGGAAGAAAGTCAACATCTGGTTTGGCATCTTTACTAGCGACAACTGTTGCTAAAAGCATCGTATCGCCCATTCTTACTACTACAGAACCATTTGCTTGTTTCGCTAAACGTCCTGTTTCGATGGTGATTTCTCTACCATCTTCTAATTGAATTTTTTCAATAATTGCTTGTGGAGCATTCATAAAATTTGTTCGTCTTTCGCGCTCCGTATTGAGCGCATTAATATTTAATCTATTTAAATTTTCGAGGTCAAATATACGGAATTTTCCTTACTTTAAAAGTGGATGGATAACATCGAATGCATACGAACTAGTCTAGTAACTTTAGATAAAATTTATAATTTTTTAAGAAAGCGTTAAGCGATTACAGGAAATATTAATAATTTTTATTCGCAATTAAACGTGTATTTAACATTGAAAGACTTACAATTAACATTAAAGAGTAATTAATGTATTGTGAGAGGAATTTTAGGAAAATATTATTTCGGCACAAAATTGGATTGTAATTTTAACAGAAAAAATAATTACTAACATTAAAAAATTTTTAACATTATGGGAATTCTATGGACATTAATTATCGGAGCAATTGCAGGATGGTTAGGATCACAAATCTTTAAAGGTGGAAGTCTAGGTTTAATCGGAAATATCGTAGTTGGTATTGTCGGTGGTTTTATCGGATACTTCTTATTAGGAGGTAGATTAGGTGAAGGTATTTTAGGAGAAATTTTAACCGGAACAATTGGCGCAATTGTATTATTGGCGATTGTGAATTTATTTACGAGAGGAAAGGTATAATTAACATATACTTTAAAAAATAATTAAGCAACTTAGATTTAGGTTGCTTTTTTTTTTTTTTGATTAAACTTTAACATTTCAATAACTTAAGAACTTTAGGCATAAAAAAAGCAATCCAATTTGGATTGCTTTTTTACTTGTTTTGTAGAAAGAGATTATTTTCTTAATCCTAGTTCTGCAATAATAGCTCTGTATCGACTAATTTCTTTTTTCTTAAGATAATCTAAAAGTGCTTTTCTTTTACCTACTAAAAGTACCAAAGAACGCTCAGTCGCGTAATCTTTGTGGTTTCTTTTTAGGTGACCTGATAGATGATTAATTCTATAAGTGAAAAGGGCAATTTGTCCTTCTGCGCTTCCTGTGTCTGTATCAGACTTTCCATGTTTTCCGAAGATTTCTTTCTTCTTGTCAGTTGTTAAGTACATTCCAATATTGTTTTAAATGATTATTATGTAACGGGTGCAAAAATACACTTATTTATTTTAATCTGAAAAGTATAATAAGTACTACTATTTAAATTTGAGAAAATGAATGTTAAAATATTCTTAAATATAAAGTTAATTTTTTATTGTATGGCAGTATCTTTGCAGTTCAGAAAATTATGAAACAACTTTCCTTTCTTAAATCTATTTTTACAGTCCTTTTGTTATCAACATCTTACTGTGTTGTGCAAGCGCAGATGGGTCCGTTTCATAAAGAAAGTAAGATCACGCAGATCCTTTATTTCAATCCGGAAGTTTACCCAGATATCGAGGAAATTAAAGAACCCACTTATACCGCATTTTTTTCTGCGTTATCGGATCAATTTAGTACGATAAGAAATACAAAATTGATGCGTGTAGATTATAACATTCCTTTTGATGACGCTCCCGCAAATTTAGTATCTGAATTTTGCGTGAACAACAATGCCCAATTTGCTGTTGTGCCAAAAGTGAAATATTTCAAAGTCGGAATTGGGAAATATGTGTTTTCTAATCAAGTCATAATTAGTTTAAAGATTTACGATGCTACTGGAGAAATGGTGGCAGAAACTTCTTACGATACCTACAAGAAAAACGGACGACTTTTAGGTTCTGCTGAAAATTCGATTAAAATAGGAACCAATGGTGCGCTGAAAAACCTAACTAAAATGCTTCGCAAGAAAAATAGATCTTCAACTAATGCCGCAAATCCATTAGATGATTTCGCGACGGAAACTTTTACCTTTAATTAATTTAAATTTTTATATCTGAAAATCGTTAAAAATTATTATTCATCAATTATAAGATAGGTTCAGTTTCTTTATGAACCTTTTATATGATATTCTAATTTTCTCCGATTTTCTTAGCCAATCTTTCCGCTAAATTTTCAATGTCTTTCTTTCGCGCCAGTTGATCTATCCAATTTTTTGGTATGGATTCAAAGCCGTAAAGAAGTCCTGCTAATCCACCCAGCACTGCCGCAGTGGTGTCGGTGTCTTCTCCTAAGTTAACGGCTTTCAATGTTGCTTCTTCATAATTTTCCGTTGTCAATAAACACCAAATACTTGCTTCTAAAGTATGAAGCACATATCCGCTACTTGCAATTTCCTGTTTTTTTAAATTAGAAATATCATCTTTAAAAAGACGATCGAACAAAGCAATCTCTTGTGGATCAATTGAAAGTGACTTTAAAAAAGATGGAATCTCACTTTGCATTTTTTTGTAGGTTTCAAATTTGTCTTTTCCCGTTAAAATTTCTCTAGCAAATTCGAGATAGTAGAAACAGGCAATCACCGACCGAATATGTCCGTGTGTAATAGAAGAAACTTTTTTAGTTATTTCAAACCTTTCAGAAATATGTAAATCTTTAATGTAAAATAGAAGCGGCAAAATTCTCATTAATGATCCGTTTCCATTGGCTTCGCTGTTTATACTTCCTGCAAATTGCGGTTCTACGCCGTTATTGAGTTTATTTATCGCGTGATTAGTTGCAATTCCGATATCGAAAACCTCACCGCGGGCAGCCCAATACTTTTCATCGCGCCATTTTACGAAATTTTGTCCAATTCTGTCCAAATCAAAATCATGCGTAAGTGCTTCTGCAAGACAGAACGTCATCGAACTATCATCAGAAAAAGTTCCCGGCGGTAGATTGTACGTTCCGTACCCCATCATATCAGTTACCGGTTTTTGGTTAAGATATTCTCTGCTTTTAAATTCTACCGGAACTCCCAAGGCATCACCAACGGCAACGCCAAGTAGGGCAGATTTAATTTGATTATTTATTTTGGTCATAATAGTTGATATAATTCAATGAAAACTTTAATATTCAATTAGGATTTATTTATTTCTAAAAATTTTCTTGTAAATCCAACCGGCCAGAAAGTAAAAGAGTGCTAAATATGCGAGTAATAAAAGACCGCCAACCAGCCAACCGAAGTCTCCCATTAAATATACAAATCCGAAAAAATAGCCACTCAGACTTTCGATTGGATGAAAAGAAACGGCCATATTATCTGGTTTAGATATAAGATCGAAGAACAAAATAGGAATTACAAAGCCGATCAATGCGCCTACTAATCTAGTTACAATTTCATTTTTTTTCATCCAAGTACTAAACTAAAGTTTAATTTCCAAATTTGAGAACTTTTTGTAATTCTTACAAAATATCTTTTTAAGTTTCCTCACAAATCAATCTTCTTTTTATTTATAAGTAATCTTTTTCGTCTTTAAGTAAATATTATTAAGGAAAAGAACAAACATATTTTCGCTAACTAAATTATTACATAATCTTGCAAATTAATAAACACCTGATTTACAGGTAAATAATCGTAACAAACGAATACAAACGATAGTAAATGATTCCTTACCGACTAAATTTTGAATCGTAGTGAATCTTTGCCATAGAGATTCGAGAATAAACAAAACGACTCGATTCTAATGTTTAATTATAATATTTAAGATTATGTCACTAAGAAACAAAATTACCTTAATCGGTAGAACAGGAAAAGACGTCGAAATCGTAAAATTCGAAAATGGAAAATTGGCTAAAGTTAGTTTAGCGACCACCGATCACTACACGAATGCAATGGGTGAAAAAGTGGAAGAAACGCAATGGCACAATTTGGTAGTCAATGGGAAACTTGCCGACATCATGGAAAAATATGTCGAAAAAGGGAAAGAGATCGCCGTGGAAGGAAAAGTGATCTACCGAACATATGATGATAAAGACGGTGTGAAGCGATACATCACAGAAATTCGTGTGGAGGAAATTGTTCTACTCGGCGGAAAGTAACGTGAAATTGATTGAGCCGAAATGTTCACAGATCGTTTCGGCTCATCAAAATAGGATAGGAACATCAAATTTACAGGTAATACTTAAAAAAACAAAACCATGAAAATTCAAATTTTTAAAATCAGATTATCAGAAGACTTTATTTATGCCGATCAAAAGATGCTTGATTGTTTTCTGCAAGAAAATAATATTCTAAAATACGAAACTGCTTTCGTGAAAGATGAAGATAGCTACTGGTCTGTTGTACTTTATTATGAAGAACTAAAAGTCCAATTAAACGAGTCACAACCTGAAATGTACAGTGCTGAGAAAGAAATTGCACTGTCGGGCGATGAGGTTAAGATTCTGGATTCATTGAAATTATGGCGTTCCGAAAAGGCAAAAGATCAAAAACTTCCTGTGTATTGTATCGCGACTAATAAAGAATTGTTTTCAATCGCAAAATACAAACCTGTGAAGAAAGAAGAATTACGCGACATTAAGGGTTTTGGTAAACATAAAATCGAAAACTATGGCGAAGAGATCGTCGGAGTTTTAGAGATGGTTTAAGAACAAAAGTTCTAATTATTTACATAAACCGGAGAAATTTTCTTCGGTTTATGATTTTTAAATTTAACAAAGTTTAAATTCATTTTTATATTCTAATTCATCAAGTTTTTTCTAAATTTATAAAATGGAAACTAATATTAGAAAAATTCAGAAGTCAGATAATAAATCGTTAGCAAAAATAATACGCAGTTGCTTTGATGATTTTAAAGTTCCTACTCCAGGAACTGTTTACGAAGATCCATCGACAGACAATTTGTACGAATTGTTTCATGAGCCAAATTCAGCATTATTCGTAGCGGAATTAAATGGAGCATTATGCGGTTGCTGCGGAATTTTCCCAACCGAAGGTTTACCAGAAAAATGTGCCGAACTCGTTAAGTTTTATATCGATAAAAATTTTAGAGGAAAAGGTTTAGGAAAAAAGTTAATGGAAGAAAGCATTGAGTTTGCAAAAAAGTCGGGATACGAATCGATCTATATAGAAAGTTTACCCGAATTTTCTACCGCAGTTTCCATCTACGAAAAGCAAGGTTTTGTTTACTTGGAAAAACCATTGGGTAATTCAGGACATAGCGGTTGCAACCTTTGGATGATCAAGCATCTTTAGGAATTTAGATTAATAAAATTGTATTTTTGCGAACATACTTTTATTTTGACTTTACCGTCAATAAAAAATCTAAAATTTAGCCCAAATATGAAGCCCAGTTTAGCAAAAGGAACGCGAGATTTTTCTGCAGAAGAAGTTTATAGAAGAAAATTTATTATCAATATTTTACAAAAGAATTTTGAACTTTTTGGATTCCAACCGTTAGAGACGCCAAGTTTTGAAAATCTTTCTACTTTAACAGGAAAGTATGGTGAAGAAGGAGATCGCTTAATTTTTAAGATTCTCAATTCTGGTGATTATGCTTCCAAAACAAAAGATGAAGATTGGACTGCAAAAAATTCCCAAAAACTAATTTCGCAAATTTCAGAGAAAGCACTTCGTTATGACTTAACAGTTCCTTTCGCAAGATTTGTTGCGATGAACCACGGACAAATGACCTTCCCTTTTAAGCGTTATCAGATTCAACCGGTTTGGCGGGCTGATCGTCCACAAAAAGGAAGGTTCCGTGAATTTTATCAGTGCGATGCAGATGTGGTCGGAAGTGTAAGTTTATGGCAGGAAGTAGAGTTGGTCCAGTTGTATTTAAAATCATTTTCAGAACTGAAAGTGAATGTTGTACTTCATTTAAATAACAGAAAAATCCTTTCTGGTTTAGCGGAATATGCCGGAATTCCTGATCAGTTAATTGATTTTACTGTTGCGCTCGATAAGTTGGATAAGATTGGAAAAGAGGGAGTTGTTAAAGAACTTTTAGAGAAGAATATCAATCAAGAATCAATTGATAAACTAGATTTTCTATTTGCTCAAAGTGAAAATGCTCTTAATAATTTTGTGCAACTAAGAGAGAAATTTCAAGGAAATGAAATCGGAACAAGTGGAGTTGAAGAGTTGGAATTTGTATTAACCAAATGTTTTGAATTAGGGATTTCCGAAGAAAGTTTAAAATTCGATATCACTTTAGCCCGCGGTCTTGATTATTATACTGGAGCAATTTTCGAAGTAAAAGCCACAGATGTTGCTATGGGTTCTATTGGTGGCGGCGGTCGCTACGATAATTTAACTGAGGTTTTCGGTGTGAAAGATATTCCGGGAATCGGAATTTCTTTTGGACTGGATCGCATTTATTTGGTGATGGAAGAATTAGCCGTATTTCCGGAAGATTCAGTAAAAACCGTACAGTATCTGTTCGCTAATTACGGTGAAAATGAATCTTTAGCAGCGATGAAAGTTATTGGTCAACTTCGAGCAAATGGAATTTCCGCCGAATTGTATCCTGAATCTGCAAAATTGAAAAAACAATTTACTTACGCTGAAAAGAAAGGAATTCCCAACTTGGTTTTCTATGGAGAACAAGAAATTTCAGAAGGAAAGATTACCGTCAAGAATTTGAAAACTGGTGAGCAAATAATTCAAAAGACAGAAGAATTTCTGGGTTAATCAAAAACTCCTTGTCAAGGTTTGAACAGAAATGCTAAAATGATTTTTTCTTAAACGAGTTTATTTTAAAATTTTTAAATGGAAAACTATCTCGACATCAATCGTAAGTTGTGGAATGCAAAAGTAGATTCGCATTTAAAATCTGATTTTTATTTTGTGGATGAATTTATTAAAGGTAGAACTTCTCTAAACTCCATTGAATTAGGTCTTTTAGGAGATATCAGAGGCAAAGAAATTCTGCATCTGCAATGCCATTTCGGGCAAGATTCTATTTCACTTTCTAGAATGGGCGCCAACGTTATGGGAGTAGATTTGTCCGATAAAGCCATCGAAGCAGCGAAAGATTTAACCGAGAAATGCGGAACAGATACCCAGTTTATCGTTTCAGATGTGTATGAATTACCAAATGTTTTACCTCAAAAATTTGATATTGTTTATACAAGTTATGGAGCAATTGGTTGGCTACCCGATTTGCAAAAGTGGGCAGAAGTGATTTCTCATTTTTTAAAACCTGGTGGCAAACTGATCTTTGTGGAATTTCATCCCATCGTTTGGATGTTCGATGACGACTTTACTTTTGTGAAACACAGTTATTTTAATGATGAACAAATCCTCGAAATCAATTATGGAACTTACGCTGATCGTACCGCAGATCTTGCAGATGAAGAAGTAAGTTGGAATCATTCGACGTCAGAAGTTTTGACCAGTTTATTAGATGAAAATCTGCAACTGAAATCATTTCAAGAATACAATTGGTCGCCGTATCCGTGTTTCCGACACATCGAAGAAATAGAAAAAGGAAAGTATCAAATTCCACAGTTTGGAAATAAGATTCCATTGGTTTTTTCGCTCGTCGCCGAAAAAAAATAAAAGCACGTAATTTTGCTTTTGATTCACAAAAATTTGTATCATTGCAAATCTGAAATTTACGTTGTAAAGTTCAGCATCCACAACGGGGGATTAGCTCATCTGGCTAGAGCGTTTGACTGGCAGTCAAAAGGTGGTCGGTTCGATCCCGATATCCTCCACAACCACTTATTTTCTAGTAAGTGGTTTTTTTATTGCTTTTTTTAGAACGCAGATTTGACTTCGTCGAAAGGCTTTTTTAATAATTTTGTTTTGGGCGCCTTTTCCGCCCTCCGTTCCCAATCTTTTTTTTCTCGTCCGGCGACGAGACAAAAAAGGATTTCCACTCAAGTCGGGGCGCAATTTCCACTACTTAGAAAAGGTGTAATTAGTTAGAAAATATAGGATTTAAAAAAGCCGTCAATCCTTTCAATAAATTAATTTGATTCTTTGTTCGATCTAAGTTTTGATAATCATATGTAGTACTGTAATAAACATCGCTGTTTAAGAAGTCGGTCAAAAATCGAATTGCCTGAATATAGATAACCAGTTTTGCTGCGTAATCCAGATTTTCTAATTCAATCGTAGTTAAAATATCTTTTAAGTAAAATAGAAATCCGTCTTTTACCGCAGCATAAGTTTCTGAATTAAAATTTTCTATCGAAGAACCATCATCTTCAACAGCAATATTCGTGTAAGACCGAATCATATCCCCAAAATCGTAAAGAATCGTTCCATTCATCATCGTATCCAAATCGATAACTGCAATCGCTTTATTTTCTCTGTTAAATAGAATATTACTGATTTTCGGATCTGCATGAATAATCCTGATCGGTAAAGATTGATCGCTTTGTAATTCAATCCATTTATCTGAAAGTGATAGATGTTCCAGAATAAAATTGATTTCGTTTTCCGCTAATTTTTTTCTTTCTGTTTCTTGAATTATCGCAGTTTTGAAATCATTAATTCTCTTTTCAAAATTAATAAAATCTGGAAGTGTTTCTTCTAAAATGATTGCTTCCTGATTGATGATTTTGTAAAATTGACTCAAACATTTTGTAGCTTCAAAAGCAATTTCTGTAGACGACGGTTTCAAAAAAGTAACCGAGTTCTCCAGATACTCGAACATTCGCCAAGCTTCATTATCTTTTTCAAATAGTAAAACATTTGATAAGGTTGGAATTAATTTAACCGTCCTTTTTGAATAGTCCGACTTTTCTAAAGTTTCATTAATCTTCAAATGATTCCTCTGAATTCCTTTCGGATTTTTAAAAATTTGAGTATTGATCTTTTGTAAAATGAATTTAGTGCGCGCCGTTTCTACTAAATAAGTACTATTTATCAAACCATTTTCAATCGGCATAATTGATAAAATTTCTGCCGAATCTAAAAAGTGTCCGATGATTATTTTTGGATCCATAAATCTTCGGTATAAATGTTATCCTTAATCTTTTCCTTTAAAAATTCCTGAAGTTCTGCTTTGTCTTCAGCATAAGTAATACCTTTCCATTGTTCAGGTGAAACTTCGACAGATACTTCTACGTTTTCATTTTTAATCAAAGAATCGATAACGGCAGGGAAATAAATTTCTTTTGTGTTTTCAGGCTTTGAAGCAATGAATTTTTCAAAATCACTTTTTAAGTATTTAAAAATAGAAGGATTCAAAATCCAAAAATTCATCGAAACTAAAACATCAGGTTCTAATTCATGTTTAACACCTTCTTGATCAATATGGTAAATGGAACTTCCTTCTTCAGAAATATTAGTCAATTCTTTAATTGAAACTAATTTATTTTGGTCATTAATTTCGCACTTACCACGGGAAACACTTCCATTTTTACTCAGCGTATTTTGTAAAGGATAAAGAATTGCTCCATAATTACCCTCATTAATTTTCCCCTTATTAATAAGTGTTGCAGCGATTCGATAAACTTCAGTTCCGTAATAATCGTCTGCATTTATAACGACGAAATTTTCCTTAACGACTTTCTTTGCACACAAAACCGCATGAGCCGTTCCCCAAGGTTTGGTTCTTTGTTCTAATAAATTTTCGTCTGAAACAAAATCTTTTTTATTCTGAACAATCCAGTGAAACTCTAAATTTTTTGAACTAAGAATTTGTGAAAGCCTTTCAATATAACTTTTGGGAATAGATTCATTAATAATGAAAACTATTTTAGTAAATCCCGCGCTCAAAGCATCGAAAATAGAATATTCGAGCAACGTGGCATTGTTCGGTAAAATACCATCAATTTGTTTTAAACCTTGATAGCGACTTCCTAAACCTCCGGCTAAAATAACGAGTGATTTTTTAGAATTCTCCATCAAATCCGAATACTGGTTTTCTGGTTTTCCATTTTCCTTTGGTGAAATCTGGGATTTCTACAACGGTGTTTTTCTCGATTGATTCCTCACATAATGGGGTAATTGCGTACCAAGTCGCCAAATCATAAACGTCCATCGGGAATTCTACATTTCTTTTAATACATTCGATAAAAGTATTGATGACAAAGAAATCCATTCCGCCATGTCCGGCTCCTGCCGTTTTTTGTTCGTAGTTTTTCCACAGTGGATGATCATATTCTTTCAGCCATTTTTCGCTGTTGTCCCATTTATGAGAGTGATTCATCAATCCTTCAAAGTAAATATGTCCTTGGCTAAATCCACCAGAACCGAAATCCTGCCAAATTCCTTTTGTACCCTGAACTCTGAAACCGAGACTGTAAGGTCTTTGTAAACTAGTATCGTGCGTTAGCAAAATCGTTTCGCCATTCGCACAAGCAATTTGAGTCGTAACCACATCTCCTTGTTTAAATTCGACTTTAGCGTTCGGATGATTTTCGCCACCTTTCGGATGGTTTACAATGTATTCGTGCAAACCTCTGGCTTTGGTTGAAAAAGAAGATAATCTCAACAATCGATTTCCACGGTTGACATCAAACATAATTCCGACTGGACCAATTCCGTGCGTTGGGTATAATTCACCATTTCTGTTCACGTAATGATCAGTTCTCCATCTTGCTTCACTAAATCCTTTTTCACCGAATTCGACGCCGGAATTTAATGGAGTTACACCATCATTAAATAAAACTCCTCGCAAATCATGAAGGTAACCACCTTGTCCGTGAATGAGTTCCCCGAACATTCCTTTTCTCACCATGTTCAGGATTGCCATGACATCACGTCGGTAACAAACGTTTTCCATCATGAAAATCGGAACTTTCGTTTCTTCGTAGGCTTCTACATAATCCCAGCAATCCTGTAACTTGATCGCGCCTGAAACTTCCATACCCACAATCTTCTTGGCTTTCATGGCTTCAATTCCTTGCACTTTATGCCATTCCCAGGGTGTGGAAATAATTACCGCATCCAGATTTTTCATCTTCAGAAGATTTCGGTAATCGTAATCTCCGTTTGAAAATTCTTTGGCTGCAGGTTTTCCGTTTTTCACTAAAATATCTTGTGCGCCCTTCAGCATTCTTGCTTGTGGATCAGCGAAAGCGACAATTTCTACATCGTCTCGTCTGGCTAAAACATCGATATGGTTTTGGCCTCGTAAACCAACTCCAATCAAACCAACTCGAACTTTTTTTGCAAAAGGTTCATTGCCTTCGTAGGAGAATAAAGAATTCGGAACGATGAGCGCGCCAAATCCTAAAGCAGACATTCTTAGAAAGTTTTTTCGACTGATCTTATCCATGATTTCATTTTTTAGTTCTTACAAACTTAGAAAGAATTATAGATTTATGCTCATTAAGAGAGAATAATTGACTCATAAACGAAATTATTAATGAATTATAGCTATTTATATTTAAACGACTTGTGTCTATTTTTAAATTTTTTGTAATTCAATAACGAATTATTCTAAAACAATCTTTGGCTTAACTCAGCCTCGAAATTTTGTTTTTTTATATTTGAATTCACTCTATTGTCGCAAGAGTTCGCATGTGCGAATTTCTACGTAAGTCGAAAAGTTTCCCTGGTTATATTTTATTTTAAATTAACATTAATCAAGTTTTTGGTGCAGAATTATATCAATCTTTAAACCGTCGGTATAAACTCTAACAATCGCACCTTATTTATTATCTTCTAAAATTGTCGTATTTTTGCAGAATTCCAAAAATTCAAATTTTGGACCTCAAAAATGAAAGATCAGAAAGAATATATAGAAGTTTACGGCGCTCGTGAACACAACTTAAAAAATATTGATGTTAAAATTCCACGAAATGAACTGGTTGTAATTACTGGACTTTCAGGTAGTGGTAAATCATCACTCGCTTTTGACACCATCTTCGCTGAAGGACAAAGAAGATATATTGAAACTTTTTCAGCCTATGCTCGACAATTCCTCGGTGGTTTAGAAAGACCAGACGTAGATAAAATTGACGGACTCTCGCCAGTAATTGCAATTGAACAAAAAACGACGAACAAAAATCCGCGGTCAACTGTTGGAACGGTAACCGAATTATACGATTTTTTACGTCTGCTTTTTGCGCGTGTTTCAGATGCCTATTCTTTAACGACCGGACAGCGTCTGGTAAGTTATACGGAAGAGCAAATTTTAGAGGCGATCACCAATAATTACAAAGGAGAAAAAGTAATGTTGCTCGCGCCAGTGGTGCGTTCCCGAAAAGGACATTACCATGAACTTTTTGTTCAGATGGCCAAGAAAGGATACAGCCAAGCTAGAATCGATGGCGAAATTCTGGACATCGAATACGATTTAAAACTCGACCGTTATAAAACCCACGATATTGATATCATTATTGATCGCTGGATTATCGGCGAAAGCGCGTCTGAAGGACGTATGGAAAAGTCGCTGAAAACGGCTTTGCAAATGGGTGAAGGTGTTATTGGAATTCAAAAATTAGGAGAAGGAAATATAGAATATTTTTCTAAAAACTTAATGGACGCTGATACGGGTTATTCCTTGGCTTTGCCAGAACCTAATACCTTCTCTTTTAATTCCCCTAAAGGAAGTTGCCCGTACTGTAAAGGTTTGGGAACGGTTAAAAAAGTGAACACCGATTATTTTGTCGATAATCCCAAGTTATCCATTAATCAAGGAGGATTATTGCCGTTAGAAGATATTAAATCTAACAAATGGATTTTAGGCCAAATCAAAAATATATTAGAAATCTACGGATTAGATTTATCGACACCAATGAAAGATGTGCCGAAAGAGGCGCTAGACTTTATATATAACGGATGTCATAAAGAAATCAATAAAGATTTAAAACACGCTGGCATCAACAAGAAGATTAAAGTCAATTTTGATGGTTTAGTTTCTTTGATTAATGAAATGATCGACGATAAAGAAAGTTACGACGCAACTTTGTTAGAACGTCATTTTACGACGGAAGAAATATGTCCAGAATGTCACGGAACGCGTTTGCAACCTTCCAGTTTAAGTTTTAAAATCGATGGTAAAAACATTGCAGAAATCAATGCGTTGTCTTTATTGGATTTAAAAGATTGGTTGATTCAAGTTGAAGATAAGTTCAGCAAGAATAACAAAATTATCGCTCACGAAATCCTGAAAGAAATCAAAACGCGACTGCAATTTTTGTTAGATGTTGGTTTGGATTATCTGAGTTTGAGCAGAAGTTCCAGAACCCTTTCTGGAGGAGAATCACAGCGAATTCGTTTAGCAACGCAAATCGGTTCTCAGTTGGTGAATGTTCTTTATATTTTAGATGAGCCATCGATTGGTTTGCATCAAAGAGATAATGAGCGACTAATTGCTTCATTAAAAAATCTGCGTGATATCGGAAATTCAGTTATCGTTGTTGAACATGACAAAGATATGATAATGGAAGCCGATGAAGTTTTGGATATTGGTCCACGCGCAGGTAAATTTGGTGGTGAAGTTTTATGGCAAGGAAAACCCGAAGATCTACTAAAAGCAGATACCATCACCGCAGATTATTTAACTGGAAAACGTAAAATAGAAATTCCGGAAGTACGCCGAGAAGGGAATGGGAAATCAATAGTTCTAAAAGGTGCGACTGGGAATAATCTTAAAAATGTTAATGTAGAAATACCACTCGGGAAACTGGTGGTCGTTACAGGAATATCAGGAAGTGGAAAATCTTCTTTGATTAATGGAACTTTGTATCCGATTTTAAATCAACATTTCTATAGAGCGGTGAAAGAACCTTTACCCTATAAAAAGATTGAAGGAATTGATAATATCGACAAAATTGTAGATGTTGATCAAACTCCGATTGGTCGTACGCCACGATCTAATCCTGCAACTTATACGGGAATGTTTACGGAAATTAGAAATCTTTTTGCAGAACTTCCAGAATCTAAAATTAGAGGATATAAAGCCGGACGATTTTCATTTAATGTTAAAGGTGGACGTTGCGAAACCTGTCAAGGTGGTGGTTTAAAGGTTATTGAAATGAACTTCTTACCTGATGTTTATGTCCATTGTGAAACCTGTAATGGAAAACGTTTCAACCGAGAAACGTTAGAAGTTCGATACAAAGGAAAATCAATTTCTGATGTTTTAGAAATGACAATTGATGAAGCGACGGATTTTTTCCAGCCTATTCCTAAAATTTACATGAAAGTGAAAACGATGCAGGATGTTGGTTTGGGATATATAACACTTGGTCAACAATCTACAACCTTAAGTGGAGGCGAAGCTCAGCGAATTAAATTGGCCACAGAATTATCAAAAAGACAAACAGGAAATACCTTATATATTTTAGATGAACCTACAACAGGGTTGCATTTTGAAGATGTAAAAGTTTTGATGGATGCGATCAGTAAATTGGTTGATTTAGGAAATTCGTTTATTATTATTGAACATAACTTAGATGTTATTAAACTAGCAGATCATATTATTGATGTTGGTCCAGAAGGTGGTTTTCGCGGGGGAGAAATCATTGCAAAAGGAACTCCGGAAGAAGTCTCAAAATCCAGAAAAAGTCTAACAGCGAAGTTCTTGAAAAGAGAATTGAATTAATTTCTAAATTACAAAACGTCGGGAAAATACTTATCGACCAAATAAAATCTTGATCTATGAATTACGAAATACGCCCGATGCAGCCAGAAGATGGCGAAAAAGTTTTAGATATTTTTCAGCAAGGAATCAATGGTGGAAATGCAACCTTCGATAAAGTGGCTCCGACTTGGGAAGCCTGGGATGCGAAGCATTTTAATATTTGTCGTTTTGTTTTAGAAGATGAAACCAATGAAGTTGTGGGTTGGTGCGCATTGCAGCCGATGAGCAATCGAGATTGTTTCAAAGGAGTTGCCGAAGTAAGTATTTATCTTGATAGTACTGTTCAAGGAAGAGGATTGGGAACAGTTCTGATGAAAAAATTAATTCTGGACAGCGAAGAACATGATTTCTGGACTTTACAAGCAGGCGTTTTCCCGGAAAATTTCGTCAGTGTTAAAATTCATGAAAAGCATGGTTTCCGTGTTGTCGGTACAAGAGAGAAAATTGGGAAAATGAACGACCAATGGCGAGATATTATTTTATTGGAAAGGAGGAGTAAAAACTTAAAGAATTAATTTGAATTCTTCATTTTAAATTAAAAGGAGATATAATATAAGAACGGTGACGAACGAAAGTTTGTCGCCGTTTTCTTTTATGTTAAATTGAATAGTATTTCTCCGTAATTTTTATAAAAGAGTTTACCTGCATTTCTTTATGACCATTTCTATAGTATAGGTCATCTTCAAAAATTATCCGATGTTTAGCGAAAAGTTCTAATTAGTTTTCTGGTGTTCTATTCGTTGGCACTAACATTGAAAGTGTTACAATAAGCTAAAAAATTACAAATGAATAATTTAATAAAAATACTTTTAGGCACCGGATTAGCGATCACGCTAAATTCCTGTGGCATGATGCAGGAACCTTACGGAAATAACAATCAGAATTATCCTAATAACTATCCAAACCAAGGACAAAATAACGGAGACGTTTATCGAGCCAATGATGGACAAGTTTACCGAAGAGGTGAAGTTTACAGAGATCGAAACGGGAACGTTTATCAAAATGGTAGAGTTGTTCGCACAAATGATGTCACGGGAAGACCTGGGATTTTAACAGGAAACGGAAATAACAATCAGAACAATTATCCCAATAACTATCCCAACCAAGGACAAAATAACGGAAACGTTTATCGAGCCAATGATGGACAAGTTTACAGAAGAGGAGAGGTTTACAGAGATCGGAACGGAAACGTTTATCAGAACGGGAGAGTAGTTCGTACAAATGATGTCACTGGAAGACCAGGGATTTTACAAGGAAACGGAAATAACAATGTCTATTATCCGAACCAAAAGAATAAATCCAATCAGAATGCCCGCGGAAATAACCGAAATGGAAATAAGTCTGAAGGATATAACAAAACCGAACAGTACAAATTCAAGAAGAAAAAAAAGAATTCAGATGATGACAACCGTTCAAATAGAAATTATAAACAGTACGGAAAGAAGAACAAAAACGACAAAAAGGAAAATGATCGTGATGACGATTAAAAACAAAAAAAGCGGGAAATTTATTTCCCGCTTTTTTTCTGACTAATTGGTCGATCTATTGGTCGATCGAGCCTAAAACCTTTTTTGCAAAAGAATTCAAAGCATCTCTTTCTGCCATTCCACCGGCCACATTACTGTGAACTTCTATTGCTCCACAGATGTTGGTAATCAATTCTCCCACAACATTTAAATCTTCGTCGGTTGTTCCGCGGAACTCTGAAAAAGCATCTAAAACTTCGAGTGTTTTCTCTAAGGATTCAGTTGTCTGAGTTTGATATAATTGTCTGATAATCGGAAGTTTCATTAGTTTAATTCTTTAAAAAGATTAATAAGACTTTCAGTCTGATTAGATTGAACCTGGTTAACAAGTTCGCCATTTTTAAAAATTGCAAACGTTGGTAAATTATCAACTTTCGCTAATTTTCTACTTTCAGGCAATTTTTCAGCATCCACATATAAAAATGGAATCTCCTCATTTTCTGAAGCTAACTTTTTAAATTTCGGCTTCATAATTCTACAGTTTCCACACCAAGTAGCGCCATATTGTACGACTACTTTTTCATTATCGGCAACAATTTGTTGCAACGTATCATCTGCTAATTCTGTATACATATTAGGTTTATTTTTGTTGAGCTAAATATTCTGCAGTCGACGTTCTGTTGGCTTGCATTGCATCTTTTCCTTCTTCCCAGTTTGCTGGGCAAACTTCACCATGTTTTTGAACGTGCGAATAAGCGTCGATCATTCTTAAGAATTCTTTTACGTTTCTACCTAAAGGCATATCGTTAACTGCTTCGTGGAATACTTTACCAGTTTCGTCAATTAAATAAGTTGCTCTGTAAGTAACGTTTGAACCCGTGAAAGATTCGTTTCCTTCTTCATCATAATCAAAGTCTTGATCTACGATTCCTAACAAGTTCGCTAATTGTCTGTGCGTATCTGCTAAGATCGGATAAGTAATTCCTTCGATACCACCGTTATCTTTTGGAGTATTTAACCATGCAAAGTGAACTTCGTTGGTATCACAAGATGCTCCAATTACTTTGGTGTTTCTTTTTTCAAATTCAGTTAAAGTGTCTTGAAAAGCGTGTAATTCTGTTGGGCAAACAAAAGTGAAATCTTTTGGATACCAGAATAAAAGAACTTTTTGTTGGTTTTTAGTTGCTTCTTCAAAGATGTTAATTTTTAAATCGTCTCCCATTTCTGACATTGCGTCTATTGAAACATTTGGAAATTTTCTACCTACTAATGACATATTATATTGTTTTTAAAATTTGTAGTACAAAAGTACAGAGTTTTTATCAATCAAAAAATCATTTTCGATTTATTTCATCTATAACTAGCAATGATGCTCCGAATTTAAAATTAATGTTATAATTTCACAAAACAAAACTTTCACCATGAAAAATGTACTGATTATTATCATTGTGGCCTTTATCTTGATTCAGTTTTTCCCAATTGATAAAAATAATCCGGTTGCAACTCCAAACATGGATTTTCTTAAAATAAAAAACACTCCCGAAAAAACTGCTAATTTAATTAGAAACTCTTGTTATGATTGTCACAGCAACGAATCAAAGTATCCTTGGTATTCAAACGTTCAGCCGTTCGGTTGGTTTTTAGCGGATCATATTACAGAAGGAAGAAAAGAATTAAATTTTTCGACTTTTGCTACTTACGAAAAGAAAAGACAAGTAAAGAAAATGGAGGAGGTTATTGAAATGATCGAAAATAATGAAATGCCTCTAGACTCTTACGTTATTGCGCATCCCGAAGCGAAATTAACTGCAGCACAAAAAACAGAACTTATTGATTATTTCAAACTAATTTCGCAAGATGTGCGGATCTTAAATGATATTCCTGCAGGCGTTGAAAAATCTGATTTTAAAATTACAAAATGATAAATACTGATAAGACAAAATATTACGTTTTTTATGATGGTGAATGTGGCTTCTGTAACTTTTGGGTTCACTGGATCCTAAAGAAAGATTCTAAAGATAATTTTCTTTTTGCTTCGTTGCAATCAGAGTTTGGACAAGAATTTTTGAAGCACCGAAATTTAGAGTTGAAAGATTTAGACACGCTTTACCTTTGGAAACCAGAAAAATATTATTTGCAAAAATCACATGCGGTTTTCAAAATTTGCGAAGTGATCGGTGGCGAATATAAATTGCTGTCTTATCTCCGTCATTTACCGACCGCACTTACAGACTTCTTCTACGACAAAATTGCGGAAAATAGAAAAAAATTGGCATCGCAAACCTGCGAACTGCCGACTCCAGAAGAGCGTAAAAAACTGATCAATTAAAGATAACTTGTCATAGAATTAAGATGGTTTAAAAGGAGTTGGGATAATTTGAATCTCGCGCTTTTCTGTTTCGGCCATTTCCAATAACAATTATTAGAGGATATTAAAGTTGTGGGTGGTGAGATTTTTATTTAAATCAAAAATTGTCTATTTATAGAAAGTCTTAATTTCTTGCAATGTTCTGCGTGAGGGCGGAGGCGGAAATCCTATATTTTAATGTTCTTTTCTTCTAAATAAAATTTCTCTGCAAATAGATTAGAAGCCGCAGACCGACCCTAGCAAGGCAATTGAAGTGGCGAGGGACACGCCCAAATATTTCTAACATTCTCAAACTTTTAAACTTAACAAATTCTTATATTTGCAGCCATGGAATATAATACTAGCAAAACGCAACTCCAAATACCAGAATACGGTCGAATTATACAGCAACTCGTTGAGCGTTGCAAAGAACTTGAAGATAGAGACGAACGTAATGAAATGGCCACCGCGATCGTTGATTTTATGGGTCAAAGAAACCCGCAACTTCGCGACGAATCGAATTACAAACATAAACTGTGGGATCATCTTTTTATTCTGGCTAGTTATGATTTAGATGTGGTTTCGCCGTACCATATTCCGACACCCGAAGAAATGCAGGTGAAGCCGAAAAGAATGGAATATCCGAAGCTTCAAGGCGATTTTAAATTCTACGGAAAAAGTATTTTGCAGTTGATCGATAAAGCAATAGAACTCGAATCAGGCGACGAAAAAGACGCATTGATTCAGGTGATTGCCAACAATATGAAAAAATCCTACAATGTTTATAATAAAGAACATGTGCAGGATGAGGTGATTTTCCGTCATTTAAAAGATTTATCAGAAAACAGATTAGACTTAACAATTCTAGATTCTTTAGAGAAAAGCAAGATTTATTACGCAACGAACAGAGTTAATAAATCGAACCCGAGAAACAATCCGAAAACTCAAAACAACAGAAAGAATTTTCAGAATAACAAAAACAGGAAATAAGAATGAGCGGAAGTTTTCGAATTAGAGGAGGAAAAAAACTGCATGGTGAAATTACACCGCAAGGTGCTAAGAATGAAGCGCTTCAGATATTATGTGCAGTATTGTTGACGGATGAAGAAGTACGCATAAAAAACATTCCTGATATCCATGATGTTAATCGACTGATTGAAATTCTAGGCGACTTTGGTGTTAAAATAACCAAGAATGCCCACGGCGATTATTCTTTTCAAGCGGATTCAGTTAATTTCGATTATATTAAATCCGAAGAATTTAAACAAGATGGCGCAAAACTGCGTGGATCGATCATGTTGCTCGGACCGATTCTAGCCAGATATGGTGAAGCTTATATGCCAACGCCTGGTGGAGATAAAATTGGAAGAAGACGTTTAGATACGCACTTTCGAGGATTGGTAGGGTTAGGCGCTGAATTTAAATATGATGAAAAGGAAGGATTCTATACTTTAAAAGCAAAAGAACTTCACGGTAATTTTATTCTGCTAGAAGAAGCTTCTGTGACCGGAACTGCAAATATTATTATGGCTGCAGTTTTAGCGAAAGGTGAAACTAAAATTTACAATGCTGCCTGCGAACCGTATTTGCAACAACTGTGTAAAATGCTCAACAGAATGGGCGCCAATATTTTAGGGATTGGATCTAATTTATTGACAATAGAAGGCGTAACAACCTTGCACGGCACCGAACATACGATGTTACCAGATATGGTTGAAATCGGTTCTTGGATCGGTTTAGCAGCCATGACTAAATCTGAAATTACCATTAAAAATGTAAATTGGGATGAACTCGGTGTGATTCCAAATACTTTTAAAAAATTAGGAATCGATCTAGAAAGAAGAGGTGATGATATTTTTATTCCGGCTCAGGAAAATTATACCATTAAGAAATTCATCGATGGTTCTATTCTAACCGTTTCAGATGCGCCTTGGCCAGGATTTACACCTGATTTATTATCTATTGTTTTAGTAGTTGCAACTCAGGCAAAAGGAACCGTGCTCGTTCATCAAAAGATGTTTGAATCTAGATTGTTCTTTGTTGATAAATTGATTGATATGGGCGCGCAGATCATTTTGTGCGATCCTCATAGAGCAACAGTGGTTGGATTAAATCATGAATATCCACTGCGCGGAACGACTTTGTTTTCCCCTGATATTAGAGCAGGAAATGCTTTATTAATTGCCGCGCTTTCCGCAGAAGGAACTTCAATTATTAATAATATTGAGCAAATCGACCGTGGTTATGAAAATATAGATGGAAGATTAAGAGCGCTTGGCGCTGATATCGAAAGAATTTAAACTTCCACATTTTAAAGAGAAAAAAACGTTCTGAGAATTTCAGAACGTTTTTGTTGTTATTACCAGCCGCCACCGCCACCGCCTCCTCCACCACCGCCAGAGAATCCTCCTCCGCCCGAACCACTGCCAGAACTGGAAGGTTGCGTAGAAGAACTCGCGATTGATTGCGATAAAGAGGAAGTTAAAGTATTGGTAAAGTTCATGTTCATCAGCGAAGCACCAACAAACCAATTTGATTGATATCCTTGCGCACCTAAAGATGAATTTTTCAACATGCATTGGAACTTATCGCCCCAGATTTTATCTACGCCTAAAACCATCGCATAAGGCAAAAAGGTTTCAAAAACTGTTGGCGTCATTTTCGGAGGATTATGAAACTGCAACATTTTTTCTTCAGCCGTGCCCAAGTACATTTTAAAACCTTCGATCAGCGATTGGGTCTCTAGTTTTTCCGGAGTAGGTTGTTTGATCAGGTATTGGAAAAGTACCATTCCGATAAAACCAAAAATTAAAAAACCATAACTAGCATAGAAGCCCAGATTTTCTGATCTTTGGGTATCAACCGAAAATAAAGTTACGAGAAGAGCAATCATTCCGAGTGAAATAAAAGCAAACAGAACTTTTATAGCGTTTGATCGTTCGAATAAAACCGAAAGAAAAACTCCTACAAACAGAGCGCCTGCACCTAAAGGAATTCCGGCACCCATATGAAGATCGCTGTAACTTACTTGATAACTGAAATATAACCCAAGTCCATACAAGACCGCAATCACAATGATGGGTAGATATAATTTCCTGGTATTATTTCCTTTTTTTAGAAATGGATCGTGCTGAAATTTAAGACTTGCTTTAAAATCGTTCACTGCATATTCTATTTTTGAATTGTATTTTCCATCAAATGAAACCGTGATCGCTTCGCCGGAAAATAATTTGTTCATCAGGTTAATCTCCTCTTTTGGTAAAGTTTCATCCTGCTCTTTAATTTTTTCTAAAGTATATTCTTTACCACCGAAAATTCCTAAAACTCTTTTGTCGTCTTCGATGATTTTAATGAAACCTTTAACCGCTAAACTGACGATAGAAGCGGTGATCATTTGATCTTCGTAATATTCATTTTCTAAATATCCTAAGGAAGCGGGAGATAAATTCTGAGGCGAATTAAATTGAGGATAAACAATCGGTTTCTGAGGATCAACTCCGTATTTTTGCCAACTGGTGTAAAAATAGGCTAGCAAACCTAAAGCCGCCAAAAGAAGTACTGCTAAAACCCCATATTTCTCTAAAAACCCCGGTGGAGGCGGAGGAGTGAAAATTCCCCTATTGAAACCAACGGCAATTGTTAAACCTTCGTTACGACCTAAGTTCTTTGCCGACCATTCTATAGTATTTGAAGTTAACTGTTTCCCTGTACAATTAGAAGTTTCCGAACCGTAGTTTCCCGTATAGCAAGATTGTTGTAAAATCTCAGCGCCTTCTGGCAACGTCACTTTTGCGGAAATTTTATCCACTGGAAAATCCCATAAACCGCCATTCACATTCCAATAAAACTCATCATATTTATCGAAGAATCCGATCTGATCAGATGTTTTGTAGGTGAGTTCGTATTCATAAATTCCGGGATTTAAGATGACATCTTTGCTTCCAAAATAGATTCCAAGATCAGAATTAGTTTTATCTGTGCGATAATTTTCTTTGGATCCATCTTTTTTGATGGAAATAATATCATATTTAATTCTAATGTTCTTCCCGTTAATATTACGCGATAAAGGAAGAGAACGAAAAATTCCTCTTTTAATAATATTACCGTCGGCGTAAACTTTGATTTTTTCCGTAATCGTAGTTTCAGCATCTTTTGAAATTACAATGTCTGAATGAAAGGAGAAGATGTGCTCATAATTATACACATCATTATCATTTATATCCAAATCTTGTGCAATTCCAAAACTGAAAAACAGTAGGAAAAAACCTAATATTAAACGTTTCATAGGCTTAGAATTTTATGCTCGGCACGGCTCTCTCAGCAACATTTTCAAGTTCGAAGAAAGTGGCTTTTGTAAATTTGTACATATTGGCGATGAAATTACTTGGGAATGTTTCGACCAAAATGTTATTCTCTCGAACGGTTCCATTATAATATCTTCTCGATTTTTCGATGTCACCTTCCAACGCAGAAAGTTCCCCTTGAAGTTGGAGAAAATTTGTATTCGCTTTTAAATCTGGATATTGTTCTGCAACAGCATTCAGATTCATCATCGCTTGATTCAGGTTTTTTTCTGCTGCTTCTTTTGCCTGAATACCATCAGCATTGATTGCTGCAGTTCTTGCTCTCGTTACACTTTCAAATGTTTCGCGTTCGTGTGTCGCATACCCTTTTACAGTTTCGACCAAGTTGGGAATTAAATCGTGTCTCTTTTTCAGCATCACATCAATACTGCTCCAGGCTTCTTGAACCATCGTTCGAAGTTTTACGAGTCTATTGTAAATGGAAACTCCATAAAATAAAACTACCGGGACAAGCGCCAGAATAATTAAAATCACAGTCATAACTTAAGTTTTTAGTTGTTTTCTTTTTTGTGAATATCAGTTGTCTTTTATTATAATTAAAGATCAAAAGATGTTGAAAGTTACAAATATTAACATTAATATATAGAGACCTCAAAAAAAACTATCTTTGCAAAAATTTTTGGGCTCGAATAGTTCGAGTAACCCATTAATAATGTAATTATTAAACAAAATTTTATGTCGAATATTATCGCCATAGTAGGGCGTCCGAATGTAGGAAAGTCCACTCTTTTTAACCGCTTTCTCGAACGAAGAGAAGCAATCGTAGATTCAACCGCTGGAGTTACCAGAGACCGTCATTACGGAAAATCTGACTGGAATGGAGTTGAATTTACCGTAATCGACACTGGAGGTTATGAAGTGGATACTGAAGATGCATTTCAAGGAGAAATAATCAAACAGGTTGAATTAGCAGTTGATGAAGCGACCTCGATCATCTTTATGATGAACGTTGCTGAGGGTTTGACAGATACTGATATCGAAATTCATGAAATGTTACGCCGTTCCAATAAGCCGGTGTACATTGTGGTTAACAAAGCAGATTCTGCAAAAGAAGAATTGGCGGCCACAGAATTTTATCAGTTAGGAATTGAAAAATATTATACCATGTCTTCTGCCACAGGTTCTGGAACCGGAGAGTTGTTGGATGATATCGTAAAAGATTTCCCGACTACCGAATACAAAGATCCTTTCGAAGGTTTACCAAAAATTACAATTGCAGGGAGACCAAATGTTGGAAAATCTACTTTAACCAACGCACTTTTAGACAAAGAACAAAATATTGTAACTGATGTTGCTGGAACCACCCGTGATTCTATCCAAACTTTATACAATAAATTTGGACACGAATTCGTGTTGGTTGATACGGCC
This sequence comes from Flavobacteriales bacterium, assembly GCA_038242555.1. Classification (GTDB taxonomy): domain Bacteria; phylum Bacteroidota; class Bacteroidia; order Flavobacteriales; family Weeksellaceae; genus Kaistella. The sequence goes on from JBBSRZ010000001.1 coordinate 52,168, forward strand.
GGAATGCGTCGTAAGGCAAAAGTAAAAGAAGATTTAGAATTTTATTCAGTGATGCGATCTGTTCGTTCTATTGAGTATTCTGACGTGGTAATTATCATGGTTGATGCCACTTTAGGTTGGGAATCTCAAGATATGAACATTTTCGGATTGGCTCAGAAAAATAGAAAAGGAATTGTAATCGTGGTAAATAAATGGGATTTGGTTGAAAAATTAACCAATACGACCCGGGATTTCGAAGCGCAGATTAAAGAGAAAATCGGTCAATTTACGGACATTCCGATTTTATTTATCTCAGCTTTGACGAAACAACGAATTTTGAAATCGGTAGAAGTGGCGATGGAAGTTTTCGAGAACAGAGCGAAGAAAATTAAAACTTCAAAACTAAATGAAGTAATGCTACCGGTATTTGAAGCAACGCCGCCACCAGCATTGAAGGGGAAATATGTGAAAATTAAATACTGTGTACAGTTGCCAACGCCGAGCCCACAGTTTGTATTCTTCTGTAATTTACCGCAATATGTGAAAGAAGCGTATAAGAGATTTACTGAAAATCAACTTCGAAAACATTTCGGATTTACCGGAGTTCCTATTGAAGTTTACTTCCGTCAGAAATAATATTTTAAGAAGCAACATTCGTGTTGCTTCTTTCATTTTCGGTCCCGCTTTCCGCTTTACCCTTTTGCTGCACTTTGTTTCGCAAAAGGATGTCGCTTTAATCGGGGCTAGAAGAAAGATTAGATTGTAATACGAGAGTTTGTGAATTGTCATTAACACAAATAGTAAATAGCTACTCATTAATATTTTTAAATCATTATTTTAAAAAAAACTTTTCGGCGCTCGCTTCGCTCGCGCTCCTAAGTAAATTTGGACCTCTTCGATATTAAGAAAAATATTAATATAATTTTCCGAACTTTATAGCCTAAAATAATCACATCAATATTATGATTACAGTTCTTTCAGATAACTTTTCGCTCGTTAATACTTGGATCAATGAACTTCGAAATGTTGACATTCAAACTGACCGATTAAGATTCCGTCGCAATATGGAACGAATCGGTGAAATCGCCGCGTTCGAAATTAGTAAAAGTTTGGAAACGGAAGAAGTTGAAATTACTACGCCTTTAACTCAAATTAAAGTGACCGAAGTTTCTGTTCAACCTGTGATTACGACGATCTTAAGAGCTGGAGTTCCGTTATTTCAAGGAATTTTAAATTATTTGGACAAAGCAGACTGTGGTTTTGTAGCGGCTTATCGTAAACATGATGCCAATGATTATTTTTCCATTAAACAAGATTATTTAACCTGTCCGAGTATTGATGGTAGACCTTTAATCGTCGCTGATCCAATGTTAGCGACTGGCGCAAGTTTAATTGAAGCAATAAAAGATTTACTCAATCACGGAAAACCAACACAACTTCACATTGTGGCGGCCATTGCTTCTCAGCAAGGAATTGATACGATTCAAAAGGCTTATCCGGAAGCGAAAATTTGGGTGGGAGTGATTGATGAAGGATTAACATCCAAAGGATATATAACACCAGGACTAGGTGATGCTGGAGATTTATCGTACGGTGAAAAATTACAGAGATAAAATAATTTTATTTTTAAAAGACCAAATCCTTCTCCTTTCGAGGGGGATTTTTATTAATCCATCGCCATTACCAAAATACTCACTTTATTATTTCCAGCTTTCAAAATCTGCCAGGCAACGGCGCTCATCGTATTTCCAGTGGTGAAAACGTCATCGATTAATAAAACATGTTTGTCAGAAATATCTTTAGTAATCGAAAATAAATTTTCATTAAAAGTTCTCTGCGCTCGACGTTTTTTCGCTTGTGCTTTTTTGTAGAAGTTTCTTTTAATTAAAGTATGATCACAGTCAATTTTTAAGTTGTCAGAAAGCGTATCTCCGAAAAGATGCAATTGATTATATCCTCGTTCTTTCTCTTTTTTAGGATGAAGCGGAACGGTCACCAACAGATCGAATTTCTCATGCGCTAAATCCAACTTATCCAAAGTCCACGTGCCAACGATCTTTCCTATTTTCTCTCGACTACCATATTTTAGTTGGTGGATTATTTTCTGACCGGTGCTTTCTTCTTCGAATTGCATTAAGGCAAATGCGTTTTCAACGGGAAAAAGAAGACGACATTTTTCAAGTAAAAGATTACTTTCAGAATAATGATGATGGGTGAAATGAATCTGGTCAAAGCATAATTCACAAACCAGTTCATCGTGATCAATGATGCGATTGCACTCTAAACATCGATTCGGGAAAAGTAAATCCAATAAAAACATAGTTTATTTGTTAAAACTAAATTACAAATTCATTTTAAATGGAAGTTAGCTTGATTTTAGAATTTCTGAATGGATTTAATTTAATCTGTGTCTTTATCTTTAAACTTAAAAACGCATTTTACTTATTCTCAGAAAAGTTGAAACTTTCTTTATCTTTGCAGAATGATACGCATCACCAAGATTTTCACTTTCGAAACTGCCCACGTTCTCTACAACTACGACGGCAAATGCAAAAATATGCACGGACATTCCTACAAACTTTTTGTTACGGTAAAAGGGAATCCAATAGAAGATTTAGACCACCCAAAAAATGGAATGGTTGTCGATTTTGGTGATATTAAAAAAATTGTAAAATCAGAAATTCTTAACGTTTGGGATCATGCCGTGATGCTGAATGGACTTTCACCGCACAAAAAATTGGGTGAAGATTTGGAGCAACAAGGTCATAAAGTAATTTATTGCGATTATCAACCGACTTGCGAAAATATGCTTTATGACATCGCTGATAAAATAAAAAGCAAACTTCCAGATACCGTGACTTTGGCTTATCTTAAACTTCACGAAACCGAAAACTCCTACGGAGAATGGTTTGCAGAGGATAATTCTTAAAAGTATTAAACACCAATTATACCATTAGAAATCACTAATTACTCGATTTTATTATTTGTCTAATTTGTGAAAAAGATTAGCGCCATTTGTGTTAGATTTAAAATATGAAAATCAAACTAGAACCCAACAAAAAAATTTACTTCGCTTCCGATCAGCATTTTGGGGCGCCAACTCCTAAAGAAAGTAAGGTTCGAGAAGAGAAATTTATCCGTTGGTTAGATGAAATAAAATCTGATGCACAGGTTTTGTTTCTGATGGGCGATCTGTTCGATTTTTGGCATGAATGGAATCATGTGATTCCAAAAGGATACGTTCGCGTTTTAGGAAAATTGGCAGAACTAAAAGATTCTGGAATCGAACTTTTTATGTTCGTTGGCAATCATGATTTGTGGATGAAAAATTATTTTGAAGAAGAGATCGGATGTAAAGTTTTTTTCGAAAAGCAGTATTTTGAAATTAACGACCAGACTTTTCTTCTCGCGCACGGTGACGGTTTAGGTCCAGGTGATAAAGGCTATAAAAGAATGAAAAAACTCTTCACCAATCCTGTTGCACAGTGGGCCTTTAGATGGTTGCATCCAGATATTGCGATGAAAATTGCGATCTATGCATCCACCAAAAATAAAATGATTTCTGGTGAGGAAGACAAGGCTTTTTTAGGCGAAGACAAAGAGTTTTTAATTCTCTATTCTAAAGAAAAATTGAAGACTGAAAAAATAGATTTTTTCGTTTATGGTCATAGGCATTTACCGATGGTTTTGGATTTAGAAAACGGAAAAGCCAAGTACATCAACCTAGGTGATTGGATTTCTTACTTCACTTACGGTGAGTTTTCTACTGATTTTGAATTGAAGACTTTCGATCGATAAATTTTGAAGGCATTATCTTTGCGAACGTGATTTCAATTCAATTTGCGGCAAAAAACTTCCTGCTTTTAAACCTTAATTATTTTTTATGAAAAATTTTATTTTCGCTTTTATATTTGCGATGATCTCAACGACCGCCTTTGGTCAGAGTGCAGAAAAAACTTACCAACTTTCAAGTCATATTTTGGATATTTCTAAAGGGATGCCAGCGGTTGGAGTAACCATCAAACTAGAAAAGTATTTACCAGAAACGAAAACGTGGGCATTTGCAGATGAGAAAGTAACTGATAAAAGTGGGCGAGTTCCTAATTTCTTAGACAGCAGCGCTGCAAATAATGGAATTTATAAACTGACGTACTACACGAAAGAATATTTTAAAAAAAGTGGAACTGAAAGTTTTTATCCGTGGGTAGAAGTAGTGTTCCAAATTTCAGATAGTACGCATTATCACGTGCCGATCACGCTTTCTGCGTACGGTTATTCAACATACAGAGGAAACTAGAAATGTTTCTTGAATTAAAAGGTTTAGCGGAATTCAATAATAAATTTTGAATTCCGCTTTTCTTTTGGGACTTTTGCAAATCAAATATGAACGACATTTTCAACATCAAAACAGAAAGCGATTTTCAACAGAAATGTTTGGAAACTTTTAATTATCAGTACAACAACGTAGAGGTTTATCGGAAGTTTGTCGATTATTTGAACATCAATCCAGATGACATTACGGAAGTTGAAAAAATACCTTTTCTGCCGATCGAGATGTTTAAAAATCACACGATCTTAGATCAAAAAAAATCTACAGATTTATTTTTTCAAAGTTCGGGTACAACGCAGATGAACCTTTCTAAACATTGGATCGCAGACGAAAATTTATATCAGGAAAGTATCGAAAAAAGTTTTGAACAGTTTATCGGAAAGCCAGAGGATTATATATTCCTAGGTCTTTTGCCAAGTTATCTTGAAAAGCAAAATTCTTCTTTAATATATATGGTTGACTTTCTGATGAAAAAATCAGGAAAACCGGAAAACGGATATTTCCTTTACAATCATCAGGATTTATTTGAGTTATTAAAGAAGCTTTCAACCGAAAATAAAAAAGTGATACTTTTCGGAGTTTCTTTTGCCTTGTTGGATTTTCTTGATTTCTGTCAATCTGAATTGGTCGAAGGATCTTTGCAACTTTCAAATGATTTAACAATTATTGAAACAGGCGGAATGAAAGGACGAAAACAAGAAATGACCAAAGACGAGTTATTGGGAATTTTTCATAATGGTTTTGGTACCGATAAAATTTACTCAGAATATTCGATGACTGAATTGCTTTCACAAGCCTATTCTTTAGGTCAAAATATTTACGAAAGTCCAAACTGGATGCGGATTCTCATTCGAAATACCGAAGATCCTTTTTCATATTTAGAACACGGACGAAACGGTGCGATTAATATTATCGATTTAGCGAATCGCCATTCTTGCAGTTTTATCGCGACGCAGGACTTGGGTAGAATTCTGACGGATACTGAAATTAGTTACTCAGTTTATAATAATGAAGAAATAACAACAAATCAGTTTCAAGTCTTAGGCAGAATTGACCATTCCGATATTCGAGGTTGCAGTCTGCTGGTATCTTAAAATAATTTCATGCTTAAAGTAGAAGAACTTACTTATAATTATATCAATGAATTTTGTGATTTTGAGCAAGATTTAATTTTGACCAATCATTTTCATTCCGATTGGGAAGCTGATATTCTGGTGATCAACCAAGATGGTTTTAGTCATGAACTTGAAATAAAATTATCCCGAGCAGACTTTAAAAATGATTTTAAAAAGAAATATCAAAATCAGACGACGAAGGAGAAGTTTTTAAAACACGATAAAATTTCTTGTGGAGATTATCCTTGTAATCAGTTTAGTTTTCTATTACCACAAGGAATGGTGCAGGAAAACGAAATCCCGAAACATTGCGGAATTATTGAATTTTATCACAATCCAGATTCTTGGAAAACAACTTTTGATGAAATTCGAAAACCTACCATAGTTCATGCCGAGCCGTTCTGGAAACTATTTGATAAAGATCTAATGTTGAAAATGATGGCTAGAAATCTTTATTTTAAAAAGTTAGAAGTGAAAGGTAAATTTGAAGAGCTTATTCTACCGCCGAAATTTTTGCAGAAAAAATAGATTTTTGTTTGCGGTTGTTCTGGGTTAATTTCTGAAAATTTTCTATGTTTTATTTTTCTGAAAATAGCCTTTCGAAAATTCTTATCTTTACTTAAATTTCAAATATAATGAACTTTAAAAAATATAAAATGATCTTCTGGGGGATCGGAATATTAACTATCGTATTCCTCGCCTTTCTCATTTATCAAATGACTCAGAGCGAATCTATTAATTCCCTGATGACTTTGGTCATGCTGGTTTTAGGATTAGTTTTAGGTGGTCTTATTGCATTCTTATTCTCTAATAAATTGAGCGCCTCGCCGCCGGTTATTACTGAAAGTTCGCACACGATTGCGGAAAGTATGCGAAAAGTTTTTAAGGTAGTTTCGGCGGAAGGACATTTTAACGAAATTTACAATTACGAAGAAACAACCAAACTTTTACATTTTATTCCCTCGAAAAAGAAAGCGTTGGTTATCGTTCAGGCGAAAGTTTTAGTTGGCTATGATTTTGAAAAATTTCAGTGGGAAGTTGATGAGGAAAATAGAAAAGTAAAACTCCTAAATTTTCCCGATCCAGAAATTCTATCCACCGAAACCGATTATAAATATTACAATATCGAAGAGCAATTTTTTAACTTATTTAGCAAAGATGATCTCGCTAAAATTCAGCAAAATGGTAAGAGACAAGTGATTGAAGCTGCTAAGAAATCTCATCTCCCAGAAGTCGCTGCTGAACAAATGCGAACTTTACTAACTGAATTGCTGGCAGGCAAAAACTTTTTCCTGGAGAATGCCAATGTGATTTCAAGTAAAAACCAGATAGCAGATAAAATGGAACCACTCAAAGCTTTACCATTAAAATCTGAGCAAATTCTATAAAGTCGATATTGATAACTTTCTATTTAATTCTAAATTTAACTAAACTGAATATCCTGTGGAACATTTAGTAATTTTAACTTCTAAATAATTTTAATATTAAATATTTTTACACGCTATTACTAGCCGTACTTTTACCTTATTTTGCCCTCGGTCAAAATACAGATATTACGTACACCGTTAACCCTACAACTTTTGATGAAACGGAGGCCGTAACTTTTACTTTTAAAGTAGATGAGAATGCTTTTGGAGTTTCAACTTCGCGTGATCTTTATTTGTGGGCTTGGTCTATTGATTCCAATAATGCGCAACTAGATGCTCCCACGAATGGAACTTTTGGTGCTTCAAATTCGGCAAACAAACTAACGTACGTTTCAAGTGCAGGTTCTACAGGAACTTATACTTTTACGATGAACACCGTAAAATCTTTTTACGGCAACCGACCTAATCCACTTTCTAAAATTGGATTCTTACTTAAAAATTTAAGTGGGACCAAACAGTCTCCGGATTATTTAGTCAATGTTGGTAAATTTCAGTTTAATTTGACGAATCCAACCGCCGGAAGCACCAATATAGTAACTTCTGGAACGGTGATCAATATCACAGGAACGGCCTCTTTACCATCAACTTTTGTAGTTAAAGCAAATGGTACTCCTGTTTATACAAGTGGTACAGCATCTAGTGCTTTAAATTTCCCGTATACCGTAACTCAGGATGCAACGATCGAAATTACGGCTATCAACGGAGCAAGTTCAGTTGTTAAAAGTTTTACGGTTGCTCTTTCTGTTCCGGTTCAGACTGGAGCAATTCCTTCTTATATGAGACAAGGTATTTCTTACAATCCAACAGATCAAACCAAAGTTGGTCTGGCGATCTATGCGCCGTTAAAAACTTCTGTACATGTAATTGGGAGTTTTAATAATTGGGCAGTAAGTGCTAATTATTTAATGAAAAAAGATACCACTAATCCTGATTTATATTGGATTGAACTATCGGGACTTACGCCTCAACAGGTTTATACGTTTCAATACAGAATGGCTGATGGAACTAAAGTCGCTGATCCTTATTCCCCTTTAGTTTTGTCACCTTATGATGATCCGTACATTAATCAATACTCTAATGTTTATCCAAATTTACCCGCTTATCCGGTCGGGCAAGATTTCGAGGTTTCGGTTATTCAAACGGCTAAACCTAAATATAACTGGACGATTTCTAATTTTAATAAACCGACGAAAGAAAACTTAATCGTTTATGAACTATTGGTTAGAGACTTTACTACCGAAAAAACTTGGCAGTCCCTTATTGATAAAATATCATATTTAAAATCTTTAAATATCAATGCAGTAGAATTATTGCCCGTAATGGAATTTGATGGAAATAGTTCTTGGGGTTATAACACCGGTTTTCATTATGCCTTAGATAAAGCGTACGGAACGCCTGAAAAATTTAAAGAATTTATCGATGTTTGTCACCAGAATGGAATTGCGGTAATTCTAGATATCGCGTTAAACCACGCCACAGGAAGAAGTCCACTCAGTAGAATGTGGATGATCGATCCAGATGGAGATGGATACGGTGAACCGGCTGCAAATAATCCTTATTTCAATCAAGTTCCGAAACATTCCTATAATGTATTTAATGATTTCAACCATTCTGCTTCTCCCACTAAATATTATGTGGAAAGAGTTTTGGAGCAATGGATCAATGAATATAAAGTAGATGGCTTCCGTTGGGATCTGACGAAAGGATTTACGCAGAATTGTACTGCAAATGATGAGGCTTGTACGAATAGATTTCAGCAAGATCGGGTAGATGTTTTAAAAGCGTATGCGGATAAGCAATGGAGTTACGATCCGACATCTTATATTATTTTTGAACATTTAGGTGGTGATTCAGAAGAAAAAGAATGGGCCAATTATAAAGTCGGAGAAGGAAAAGGAATCATGATGTGGGATAAATTGACAAATCAATACAACCAAAACACGATAGCTTATGCTGCAGACAGCAATTTCAATAGAATTGATTTTAAAAGTCATGGATTCTCGCAAAGAAGAGCGTTAGGTTACGGCGAAAGTCATGATGAAGAAAGAATCATGTACAAGAATCTGACTTTTGGATTAAACGATGGAGCCAACAGTCCGAAAATTCTGGCGAATGCTTTACAAAGACAAAAAGCGTACGGCGCGGTTTTCTTAACGGTTCCAGGCCCGAAAATGATTTGGCAATTTGCTGAATTAGGATATGACAAAAGTATCTTTACTTGTGAGGATGGGACGGTCAATACAGAAGGTGATGCCACTCCGGGAGATTGTAAATTAAGTCCAAAACCGTCGGCATTTGGTCTTGCGTATGATTTAGATGCGGAAAGAAAATCGGTTTATGACACGTGGGCGAAGATCCTAGAATTAAGATTAGGAAATGACGTTTTCAATACCACAGATTTTACCGTAGAATCTGGTAATTTGATGCCGAGAATATTTATTAACAAGGCAGAAAGTTCTTCAGCGCTGAAAAATGTAGTCGTCTTAGCCAACTTTACGACCACTGCTCAAAACATCGTTCCTGATTTTCCTTATACAGGAACATGGATGAATTTAATGGACAATACTTCTTTAGCGATAGGAATCACTTCAACTCCAATTTCGATTGAAGCAGGTGGTTTTAGAATTTTCGGTAATGCGTCTGCCTTAGCAACGGACGAAGTGGTCGGAAGTAAGAGTGCAGTTACTTTGAAGTTAGCGCAAAATCCTGTCAGTAATGGAATTGCCAATATTCGCTACACCAACGCACAGAACGGGACGATTGCAATTTATGATCTGGCTGGAACTTTGGTAAAAACCATTAAAGTGTCTAAAGATACCGGAGATGAATCCATATCTGTCAACGGGCTTAAAGCAGGAGTTTATTTAATTCAATTGAAATCCGAAAAAGGAGTTGCAGTCACCAAAATGATTGTGAAGTAAACTTCTGAATTTATAAACAAAAACGGTTCGCTGAAAAGCGAACCGTTTTTTTGTTTAATAATGAAAGTCTTTTGGCGTGTGTTTAATGTAATCTGCTAAAACTTTTTTCTGTTGATCGTTTCCGATGTCGACCAATTTTTGATATTTTGAAGCATTTCGCAAATAGATTTTCTGTGTAATTTTATTTCCTTTCAAAACGATTTTCGGAAAAACTGAAAATAACTTAGAAGGTTTCGGGATTTGTAACCTTTCGTTAATTTCTGGATCCAATAAAAACCAATTGATACTTTGATGAAGATTCAGTAACATTTTTCTTTGGAATGAATGTTTATAGATCGTATTATCTAAATTTTCTTTTAGTAGCGCTTTTGCTAATTGCACCGAATCATCGTCGCCTTCATCTTGCAAGGTCGTCCACCAATAAAATTGCTCCACGGCCTGTCGTCGATTATCGGGTAAATAATCGGCCGGAATTCCTAACAAATATCCAATGTATTTCCACAAATGGAATAATCCGTTTTCTTCATCCTCGGAAATGATGATGTTTAACTTTTTTAAACCTTGCATAAATACCAATGAAAAGCCGGTGTAAGTGGCAATCATATCCCAGGAATTAATCGGTTCACCCCACTTGTCGTAATCCCACTCCGATTTTTCTATAATTTTTAATCGAGCATAAGAATGCATGAGCCGAGTTCTGACAATTAATTGATACGCTTCAGAGTTCAGCTGTAATGCATCTTCTCTCGTAACATGTACCCAAAACTCCAGCGTATCTTTTAGTCGTTTTATGGCGCCTTTTTTTAACGTTCCCGTTAAGATTAAGGGTTTTGTAATGTAAGCGAAATCATAACCGCCCATCAATGTAAAATCGCGCAAAACCATTAAAGCGTTTGTTCCGGTTCGCATGCAAAACCTTGCGCCTTTATTGGCTAAATTTTCATCAAACCAAATTGGTATTTCCTGTAATTGAAGAAACAGTTTCTTGAAATTTTCAGGTGTATCATCCTCTTCGGAAATTGGATGAGTTGAATATTTTTGAATTAAAGCGCTTGCGTCTTTATAAGGCAATTTCAGATAAGTTTCTTTTACGACCTCATCACCTAAATTATCAATTTGATGATAAAGTGGTTTATACTTTTCAAAAGTTTTAAAGTCTGGCTTAATTCCAGACCAAACGAGCAATTCTTTCCCATTACCATTTTCCCAATAGTTTTTGAAGTGAGTAGCGTTTTGGAATCTTGGTTTCATTCTTTCTTTTAAACTTTTGGTAGTATATTCTTATAACGGGAAGAGGCAAAGATCTTTTAAATTATGCTTCTGAAATTACGGTCGCAAACCTGCCTGCCGGCAGGCAAGGGCGCTTCGCTAAGCAAAGGGAAACTCATCTGATTTTCAAAAAGATTGTAAATTCTTACACGTTAATTTAAGCAATTCTTAATCAACATTTGAGCCGACTTTATTTATTGAAAACTGGTTTGCAATAGGGATAGAAGTGGAAATCCCGCAGTAGAGGCGCGAGCGAAGCGAGCGCCGAAACGAGGAATTGCAGCGGATAGCCCGACCCGAGCGGCTGGAAAAGCAAGGCTAGGGGATTGCCCAAATAAACCCATAAAAAAAACCTCCCGTTATCGAGAGGTTATTATTTTGTATCGAAAAAGTTCGACTATAGTGAAGCAGAATGAATTAATAAATCGGCTAATTTATTAGAATATCCCATTTCATTGTCATACCAAGAAACGATTTTCACGAAGTTCGGAGATAACATTATTCCAGCGTCTTTATCAAAAACTGAAGTTCTAGTTTCACCCACGAAATCCTGAGAAACTACCGCATCTTCAGTATATCCTAAAATTCCTTTTAGTTCACCTTCCGAAGCATCTTTCATTGCTTTACAAATTTCTTCGTAAGAAGTTGCTTTTTCTAATCTTACTGTTAAATCAACTACAGAAACGTCTGCTGTTGGTACTCTGAAGGACATTCCAGTTAATTTCCCGTTAAGAGAAGGAATTACTTTTCCTACTGCTTTTGCAGCACCTGTAGAAGAAGGGATGATGTTGTTCAAAGCAGAACGGCCACCTCTCCAATCTTTCATAGATGGTCCATCAACTGTTTTTTGAGTCGCAGTTGTTGCGTGAACCGTTGTCATTAACCCTTCGATAATTCCGAAGTTATCATGCATTACTTTTGCGATCGGCGCCAAACAGTTGGTAGTACAAGACGCGTTAGAGAAAATAGTAACGTCGTCTGTTAATTCTTTGTGGTTCACACCCATCACAAACATTGGCGTGTCATCTTTTGAAGGAGCAGAAAGAATTACTTTTTTTGCACCCGCGTTGATGTGAGCGTGAGCAGATTCTTTAGTTAAAAATAAACCTGTTGATTCTACGATATATTCTGCACCTACTTCGTTCCATTTCAAGTTGTTCGGATCTTTTTCAGCAGTTACTCTGATTTTTTTTCCGTTAACGATAAGATCGTTTCCTTCGACAGAAACTTCTCCGTTAAATCGTCCGTGTACTGAATCATACTTTAGCATATACGCCATGTATTCGGCATTGATAAGGTCATTGATTCCTACGACCTCGATGTTTTCTCTTTCGGCCATTGCTCTAAAAACAAGACGACCTATTCTACCGAATCCGTTGATTCCTACTTTGATTGTTGACATAATTTTTATTTTAAAATTAAATTTATTGTTATTTATATAGCTAGGATCTCTGATATTTTCAGAAGTTCCTGATCAATTTCATTGTGTTTTTTCGTCGCTTCTTCAATCGCGGTATACACCGTTTTGTTGGATTGCATTCCAACCATTACATTCGTTCTGCCTTCCATCAATCCTACGACCGCACCGTAACCCAATCTGCTAGCTAGCACACGATCAGCGCAACTTGGCGAACCTCCTCGTTGAATATGTCCTAAAACCGCTACGCGAATATCATATTGTGGAAATCCGTTTTGAGTTGCTTTTGCAATATCATAAATGCTTCCTAATTTTTCACCTTCTGCAACAACGATTATGCTTGATGATTTACCGGCTTTTTCTGCTCTTTCGAACGTAGCGAAAAGATCTTCGATGCTATCTTTTCTTTCTGGAATTAAAATATCGATCGCTCCTGTTGCAAGTCCACTATTTAAAGCAATAAAACCAGCATCACGACCCATTACTTCTACGAAAAAAACTCTATTGTGAGAAGTTGCAGTATCTCTAATTTTATCGATGGCTTCCATTGCTGTATTCAAAGCGGTGTCGTATCCAATCGTATTGTCGGTGCCAAAAATATCATTGTCCACCGTCGCCGGAACTCCGATTACGTTAATTCCGTATTCTTCGTAGAACGTTTGAGCTCCTTTGAAAGTTCCATCTCCACCGATACAAACGATTCCGTCGATGCCATGTTTCTGGCAATTTTCGAAGGCTTTCTTTCGGCCTGCTTTTGTTTTGAAATCTAAAGATCGCGCAGATTTTAAAATTGTTCCACCTTCAGTAATAATGTGTTTTACAGAACGAGGACCCATTTTGGTAAAGTCATCGGTAATCAATCCGTTAAAACCTTCCCGAACTCCGAAACATTCTAATTGATAATGACTTGCAGTTCTTACGACCGCTCTCAAGGCCGCATTCATGCCCGGTGCATCTCCACCTGACGTGAGTACCACGATCTTTTTCACTGCACTTTCCTCCATAGATAAAAATTTCAGCACAAATTTACGAAATCTCTATCAATTATGTAAGGCTTTACGATATGAGTTTTAATGGGCTTTATTTCAATATTTCTATTTTGTACAATTAATTTTCAGCACTTATTTTAAAGTCATAAATTCGCGGAATGTTACGGAATAAAAAGAACCAGAAATATTTAGCATCGCTTTTTTCGGCAATCTATCTTTTTGTGGCTTTATTCTCCCAAAGTTTTCACGACCACGGAAGTGGTGAGGCTTTTAAAGACTATCAATCTACAAAAGCAGATCGAACTTTCACGGACTCTGGCACCGTAACACATTATGCAGACTGTCTTTATTGTCATATTGTACATGAAGGAAAATATATCAGTTCTCCAGAGTTCTTCTTTGACGCAATTTCTAGTGAAGAATTTCAATTAGAATTCTTTACGGTAGAAAATTCTTTTAAATCAATTTCTCTTTACAATTTCCATCCGCGCGGCCCGCCGTTATTTTTCGTTTAATTTCAGTATTCCACGTCATTAATAAATAGTTGATTTTCAGTTTTTTATTAAATGCTATTATTTTATTCTTCAAATTATATTAAATGAAATTTACGTTAAATATCATCGCAATTTTATTTGGATTGCTGCTGACAAATGCTCAAACAACTTTTACGGTCAAAGGAAAAGTAATCGACTATCACGATAAAACTCCTTTAAAAAATGCTACGATTACTATAGGATCCTTGACTCATCTTTCAGATGCTAAAGGCAATTTTACTTTTAAAGCCGTACAAAAAGGAACATACATGCTAATTGCAAAACATCCGGATTGTGAATCTTATTCAAACGAACTGATCGTTAATAAAGACTTAGAAATTGGCTTACAACTAGAACATCACATCGAAGATATTGAAACGATTACGCTACATGGAACTCATAAAAACACTAATTCTCTAATTGTAAAATCTCTGGATCGAAATGAAATCGATCGAAATTCTACCGAGAATTTAGGGAATATATTATCCAGCATTTCTGGTGTCGGCGCGTTGAAAAGTGGAAATAATATTGCTAAACCAATTATTCACGGATTGTACGGAAGCAGAGTTCCAATTATTAATAATGGGGTGAAAATGGCCGAACAGGAATGGGGTGTGGAGCATGCGCCGAATATTGACGTTAATCAATTCGATCATGTCGATGTGATTAAAGGAGCGTCTGCTTTAAAGTATGGAAGCGACGCGATTGGTGGAGTAGTAGTTTTGGAACCGCAAATTTTTAAAAGAAGAGATACCATTCAGGGAAGTGCTAATCTTTCTGGAATTTCTAATGGTCAAGGACTTGGACTTGGAATCAACTTATTAAAAACTTGGGAAGATGGTTGGGCCGTGAAAACCACGGGTGGCTTTAAGAAATTAGGCGATTTAAAAACGCCGAATTATAATTTGATGAATACGGGTTTACAAAATCAATCTTTTAGTTTTACCGTTCAAAACAATACTTTCTTGCAGGGAATTTCTTTTGATTACAGCGTGACTGATTCGGAAATCGGCATTTACAGAGGTTCTGATTTAGGGAATTTAGAGGATTTTTATAAAGCATTGACTTCTGATATTCCTATTTATGAAAGAGACTTTTCTTACGCGATTAATAATCCTAAACAGGATGTTCAGCATCATATTGCGAAGATTTCTGCTTTTAAGAGATTTGAAAATTTAGGAAAAGTTTCAGTTGATTATAACTTTCAATACAATCACAGAAAAGAATACGATGTTAGAAGAGGTGAGCTCGCTCAAATTCCGTCTTTGGATTTAGAATTATTCACGAATCAATTTAATATCAATGATTTTATCGAGCGCCAGTACTGGAGTTTAGAAACCGGAATTGATTTAAAATACCAATTTAATTACTCGACTCCAGAAACGCAAGCCAGAAGATTGGTTCCAAATTATGACCAATACGCAGGCGGAGTTTATTCTGTTTTTAAATATAAGTTGACTCCAAAATTAAATGCAGAAGCGGGATTAAGATATGATATTACGAAATACGAAGTTAAGAAGTGGTATGATTTAAGCGATTGGGAAAACGTTTACGCAGATCAGTTTCCGCAGTTTTATTTGAAGACCGATGGAAACCGTGTTTTTACCAAACCGAATTTGACATTCAAAAATTTATCTTTTAATGCAGGAATAGATTATCGACCGTCAAATAATTTTGATGTGAAATTTAATTATGCGAAAGTTGGAAGAACTCCAAATATTGCTGAACTTTTTGCCGATGGACTGCATCATTCTGCAGCCATTATCGAAGTTGGAAATATGGGTATGAAGACCGAAGATGGAAATCAATTCAATTTGAATATAGACGGAAAACTGAATATTTTAGACGGTTTAAGAATTACGGTAAATCCTTATTTATTTATTACTAAAAACTTTATTACGGAAATTCCGACTGGAATTCAGAATACAATTCGTGGTGTTTTTCCAGTGTGGTCTTATAAACAAATCGATGCAAAAATGTACGGTTTAGATGTTGATGCGCAGTTGAAACTGAATTCAAACTTAGAATATCAGGGGAACTTCTCGTATATCAATGGGCAAGATCAAACCAACGATCAACCCTTAATAATGATGGTTCCGACCAATTTTGCCAACAGTCTGGAGTATAAAAATGAAGACTGGAAAAATTTCTATTTTAAAGTTCAGCAACAAACGTTCTTACAGCAAAAGAGATTTCCTACTTATAACCCAACCATCAATATTTTCGAAAATGGAGTAGAAGTTGAAAAAACTTTGGATCTTTCTACGCCGCCGCCGACTTATACTTTGTGGAGTGTGCAAACTGGTTTTGACTTTAATAAACATTTTACGGCCGGTTTAAATGTGACCAATCTTTTTGATACGAATTACAAAGATTATCTGAACAGAATGCGGTATTTCTCTTACGAAATGGGTCGTAATATTATTTTCAATATTAAATATAACTTCTAAAATTCTTTAAAAATGAAATCATTAATTCACCTAAAATATATCGTCTTTTTATTAATAAGCGTGTTTCTAATAAGTTGCAGCCGCGCCGATGAAGGTGATGACGTTCTTTCGCAAGAAGATATTTCAAATATTATTCTAAATGTTAAAGATGACGCAACGGGCATAACTCAAACTTATAATTACACCGTTAATTCTACGACGAATCCAGACATCAAACTAACCGACGGAAAAACGTACACCGTAAAAACCGTTTTTCTGAATGGAAATGAAGATGAAACACAAAGCATTAAAGAAGCAAAAGATGAACATTTTCTATTATTCAATTTTCAAAATTCCAAAATTGATTTAGAAAGAATGGACGATGAATCTTCTGTCAGAAGCGATGGAAATAAAATTGGCTTAATAACAAAATGGAAAGTGGTCAAAGCCAAGAACGGAAATAATCCACAATTGGTTCTCACTTTAATTCATGATCCAGTCTCAGTTAATGAAACGAAGAGTGGAAGTGTATTCGGTTCTGTAATCGGTGGTGAAACCGATGCGATGGCAACTTATTCAATTTCCAATTAAAACTCTATTAATCAAAATACAAAATGGATTTTTTTAGTTGAACCAACCTTAAAAATAATCAAAAAAAATTTCCTATTTTTGCAACCTAAATTTTCAATACATTACAATGAACGTTACAGCGACCAACCACGATGAAGTAAGTGCGTTACTTACAGTTACATTAGATAAGTCAGATTATAAAGATAAAGTCGAAAAACAATTAATCAACTACGCAAAAAATGCGCAAGTTCCTGGATTTAGAAAAGGAAAAGTGCCATTGAGCATGGTGAGAAAGCAGTACGAGGCTGGAATCGCTTTTGAAGAAATCAACAAACAGGTTTCTGATGGATTGAATAATTACGTGAAAGAAAATAAACTGAGATTGGTGGGTCAGCCCGTTCCACAACCGGTTGATGAATTAAATCACAACGCTGAGCAACTTTCAGTTGGTTTTGAAGTTGGTTACGAACCAGAATTCACCATCGATTTATCAAAATATGAAGCGCCGCATTATAAGGTAGAAGCATCTGATAAAGAAATTAATCAGAGCATCGAAAATATGCAAAAGCGTTTCGCAGAGCAAGTTCCACAAGACGCGATCGGTGACGATACTACTGTATCTTTAGAAATTAGTCAAGTTGTCGAAGAAGGAGCAGAAGGCGAGCATAACCATGCGCCGAAAAATGTATCGATTGATGTTACTAAAGCAGAAGCTTTCAAATTGGTTAAAGATTTGAAAATGGATGAATCTGTGAAAGTTTCAAAAGCAGATTTAGAAGCAAATGAAGAATTAGCTACTGAATTAAGTTTCAGCAAAGAAGAATTAGAGCATTTACACCACGATCAAATCGAGGTTAAAGTAAAAGATTTCTTCGGATTGAACTTAGCAGAATTAAACCAGGAATTATTTGACAAAGTTTACGGCGAAGGAACCATCAGTTCTGAAGAAGAATTGAAGGAAAAAGTTAAAACTGAATTAGATGAGTATTTCCAGCAAAATGCAGATGTTCATTTTGTAAATAAAGTATTGGCTCAGATCAACGAGAAAGAAGAAGTTAAACTTCCGGAAACTTTTTTGGTTAAATGGTTAGTGTTCAGCAATGAAAACGTAACGACTGAAGAGCAAGCGAGAGAGATTTTAGAAACAGAAAAAACTCAATTGAAATATCAAATTCTTGAAGGGAAATTGATGAATGATAACGAAATCAATTTAGACTACGCTGATATTTTAGGTCAGGCAGAGCAGTTGGTTCGTAATCAATTGGCGATCTACGGAATTCACCATTTACCAGATGAAGAAGTTCAGAAATATGCGGTAGAAATGCTGAAAGATCAGGAGCAAGTTCGTCAGATTTCTTCTGAAGTTGGAATGGCTAAATTGAAAGATGTGATCTTAGAGAAAGCAACTAAAAAAGAAACCACCATTTCTCACGATGAGTTTTTGGAGGAATTGAAAAAATAATTTTCTTTTCATAAATATTAAATCCGTCTCGTTTTATTACGAGGCGGATTTTTTGGTTTTAAAGCATTTACTCATTTTGGAATATTTGGACATTGGAGTAATTGTTTAAAGGAAAGTCACTGTTTCATCTTATAGTTAAAACTTTCAGCAATATTTTCGCAATTTAGGCACCGAGTTATTGAAATAATTTTTATTTTTATAGATCCAAAAAATTACTATGAAGAAAATTTTATTAGGGTTCACCTTGTTCATGATGACCTTGGGAACCACCTTCGCACAAAACATTCCGGTTGATCCCGCCGTAAGAACGGGCACGCTGTCCAACGGGATGAAATATTACATCAAAAAAAATACGAAACCAGAAAAGAAAGTCGAATTTCGATTGGCGATCAATGTGGGTTCTATTTTAGAAGATGATAATCAAAGAGGACTTGCTCACTTTATGGAGCACATGAATTTTAATGGGACGAAAAATTTCCCAGATAATAAACTCGTCGATTTTCTACAATCTATCGGAGTTAAATTTGGTCAGCATTTAAATGCCTACACCAGTTTTGACGAGACGGTTTATATGTTACCAGTTCCATTAGATAAACCAGGAAATCTTGATGCAGGATTAAAGGTGATGGAAGACTGGGCTTTTAACGCCACTTTAAGTGATGCAGAAATCAACAAAGAAAGAGGAGTTGTTTTAGAAGAACTTAGAATCGGTTTGGGTCCAGACAAAAGAATGATGGACGAATATTTACCGAAATACCTTTACAAATCTCACTACGCAGTTCGTTTGCCGATCGGTAAAAAAGAAATTCTAGAAAACTTTAAACCAGATGTGATCAGAAAGTTTCATAAAGATTGGTATCGACCGAACTTAATGGCTTTAGTCGTAGTTGGAGATGTTAATGTTGATGAGGTTGAAAAGAAGATTAAAGCCAACTTTAGTTCATACAAAAATCCAACGAGTGAAAGAGCAAGAAAAACTTTCGATTTACCGAATCACAAAGAAACATTGGTAGCGATCGAAAGCGATCCAGATGCTACGAATTCTCGTGTGCAGTTTATCATGAAAGATGCTGGCAAAGCAGAACCAGATGTTACCGTTCCACAATACAATGAAAGCATTGTTAAAAACTTGGCTGCAACAATGATCAATAACCGTTTGATGGAAATGGTGAATTCAAACAATCCACCTTTTACTTATGGCGCAGTTTACCATGGAGGAACGTATGCTAGAGGAAAAGAAGCTTTTCAAGGAGTTGCTTTAACTCAAGATGGAAAACAATTAGATGGTTTGAAAGTTCTTTTAGAAGAAGTAGAGCGTGCTAGTAAATTTGGATTCACGCCTGTTGAATTAGAGAGAGCAAAAGCACAAGTTCTTTCTAATATGGAAAGAAGTTACAACAACCGAGATAAGACCGAAAGTGCAATGTTGGTGAACGAATATGTGCAGAGTTTCCTTGTGCACGAACCAATTCCAGGAATTGCTTGGGAATATGAGCAAACAAAAAAGTTTTTACCTTCTGTTGACTTAGCGAAAGTTAATAACATTGTTAAAAATTATGTGAAAGACGATAGCCGCGTAATTATTATTACGGGTCCAGAGAAAGCGGGCTTGGCGCAATCAACTGAAAGTCAAGTGCTAAAAGTTTTGGATGAGGTGAAATTAGCGAAACTAACTGCTTACCAAGAAAAAGCAAATATTGCTAATTTGTTGAAACCCTTTAAATCAACAGGAAAAATTACAAAAACAGAAACAGATCCTAAATTAGGAACAACAACCTTAACGCTGAACAACGGTGCAAAAGTAACGTACAAGAAAACTGATTTCAAAGAAGATGAGATCGTATTTACCGCGAGAAGCTTGGGTGGAAGCTCTTTGGCTTCAGATGCAGACTACGTGAAAACACAATTTGTATTTCCTGCCTTGGCAGAAGCTGGAGTTAATGGATATTCTAAAACAGATATCACCAATTACTTAGCTGGCAAACAAGTTAGTGTAAATCCTTTCATGGGGAATTTAACTGAAGGAGTTAATGGTAGAACAACCAAAAAAGATCTGGAAACTGCTATGGAATTAATTTACTCCTATTTTACAGGTTTAAATAATGATCCAGCCTCATTCACGGCTTACAAAGACAAACAGTCGGCAATGACCGCGAATCTTCTATCTAATCCGCAGTTTTATTTCTCTAATGAATATTCAAAATTCTTGCAACAGAACAATCCACGATTTACGAATATTGTTCCTTTAACAGAAGATTGGGCGAAGGCAGATTATAAAAAGGCCTACGACATTTATAAAGAAAGATTTGCGAATGCAGGGAACTTCCATTTCTACTTTGTCGGAAATTTCGATGAAGCTAAATTGAAAGAATACGCAGCACAATACATCGGAAGCCTTCCATCAAAAGGAAAAGCGACTACGTTTAAAGACAATGGATATCGTGCAGTAACCGGAACTTTTGATAAAGTTTATAAAAAAGGGAAAGATCCAAAAAGTTTGGTGGTGATCAGTTATTCTGGTGAAGCGCCTTATAACGAAAAAGAAAGTTTAGCCTTAAATGCTCTAGGAGAAGTTGCAACAATTAAAGTAATTGAAAAACTTCGTGAAGAAGAAAGTGGAATTTACGGTGGTGGAGCACAAGGCGGAATGACCAAAGTTCCTTACGGAATGTACCAATTCAGTCTTCAGTTCCCATGTGGGCCAGAAAACGCTGACAAATTAACGAAAAGCGCAATTGCTGAACTTCAAAAGTTTATTGATAAAGGTCCGGATCAAAAGGATTTAGATAAATATAAAGAAGGAGAACTCAATGACGACAGAAGTAACTTAAAAGATAATTCTTATTGGATGTCGAACATCGCTAGTTATCAGTTACAAGGTGGTGACCGTTATGAGATCCTTAATTACGAAGCGAAATTAAAAGCACTTACCGTTAAAGATCTGCAGAACGTTGCGAAAAAGTATCTATCTAAAAATAGAATTGTAGCGACCTTAATGCCTGAAGATGGTTGGGAAGCCAACGTGAAAAAAGAAGATGCAACGCCCGCCGTGAAAGCATCGGTTACGCCACAACAAGTCATTGATATGTATGTTGCTGCTATTGGTGGTAAAGCAAAATTAGAAACCGTAAAATCTACTTCTTCTAATTCGATCATGAAAATGGGTGAAATGGAAATTAAGACTTCTGAAAAGAAAATGGCTCCGAATAAAATGAAAGTTACACAGAATGTAATGGGGCAAGAATCAGTGACAATTTTCGATGGTGAAAAAGGTTATGCATCTCAAGGTGGACAAAGAATGGATCTTCCTGCAGCGGCCACTGATAAAATGAAAGAAGCTAAATTGTTTCCTGCATTGTCAATGAAGGCAGCAGATTATAAATCGGTTGAAAAAGTAACTGAAAATGGGAAAGACTTTTATGTACTTTCTGGTGAAGAAGGCAAGAGTTTCTTCGACACAAAAACAGGATTGCTCATGAAATCTACTTCGCCACAAGGAGATACCACTATTACAGAATATATGACGGTAGACGGAATTAAAGTTCCTAAAGCAATGAGTATTTCTGCAAATGGTCAAAACATCGAAATGATGGTGACGGATTTTGTCTTGAATAAAGATGTTTCAGCTGCTGATTTTAAATAAGACAGTAACTTTTAAAAGAAAATCCGTCTCGTAATTCTACGAGACGGATTTTTATTTTGTTTGAACTAAAATTTTTTAATAATTAAAAGAAGCAATATTTTTATTTTCAATTAAATACACTTCTAATTTTTCTAATTGTTTATTCGTTACATGTAAGTCTAGCGTCACGAGTAGCACCTCACCTCTCTTCTCAAAGGCGATTTGGTAGGCAACCTTAGTTATCTTCTTAATGTCGGCTAGAATGGCTTTCTTTAAAGCGAAAGAATCTTCAGCGATGGCAAACTTTAATATTTTATTGTGATGATAAGCGAGAAAGTGCTTAGTCAAAAGTTTAGAAATATAAATAATCAGTAACGCTGCGATTAAAAAAGTAAACGCAATATAGATTTCTCCAAACCCGATCGACATTCCAATTGCCGCTGCAATCCAGATAATCCCAGCCGTGGTTAATCCATAAACACTAAAACCTTCTTTAAAAATAACTCCAGCGCCAAGAAATCCAATACCGCTAACGATGTAAGATGCAATTCTGGTGGGATCGCCCGTTCCGGATAATTTGTAGGATAAAATTGAAAACAGCGTAGAACCTAAACAAATAATCGTGATGGTTTTTAAACCAGCCGATTTGTCTTTCATTTCCCGTTCGAAACCCAAGATTAATCCGGCAATCAGAGAAATGAGCGCTTTGTAAATATCTAAGAGTTCAAAATGTTCTGACATTTTTTATTTAAAGATAAATAATTTTCTAGGAACCGTATTCGATTTTCCATTCGTCGGCAGCGTCACACAAAGTCTTGTAAAATTCTTCGCCGTACTTTCTGATCAGCGGCGTCTTTACAAATTTGTATATAGGAACTTTTAATTCTCGTCCTAAAATACAAGCATCACTACAGATTTCCCATTTGTGGTAATTGAGCGCAGTAAACGTTCTGTATTCATCGACACGAATAGGATAGAGGTGACAAGAAATCGGTTTTTGCCAGCCGACCGCGCCATCTTCATAAGCCTTTTCAATACCGCATTTTGTAATTCCTTTATCATCAAAAATCACATAAGCACATTCTTTACCTTCCACCATTGGAGTCACAAAATCATTGTCACTCGGATCAATCGCCCACGTTCCTTGCCTTTCAATTGCTTCAACACCTTCTTTTCTTAAGTAAGGTTTTACTTGCTCATATATGCGGTCCAGGATTTCTATTTCATTTTTATCTAAAGGTGCTCCAACGTCACCTTCTACGCAGCACGCGCCTTTGCATTTGCTGAGATTACACACAAATTCTTCAGAAAAGATATCTTCAGAAATTAATTTATCGTCGATTTGAATCATTTTTAATAAAATTTAAAATAAGTAGAGAGTTTAAAAAGAACCAGTGAAATTATAATCATCCATAAGCCAACTTCTTGCAGCCAATATTTTTTAGAAAACCTGAGCATTCTGCTGAGAATAACAGAGGTTGGTAAAGCCAATAAAAGTAAATATTCAAAAGTTTTTCCCATATAAAGAACAATTGTAATTAATTGCGCAAAAGAAAAAACGAGTAAAAAAGTATATTTGAATCTGCTGCTCGGACTTTTTTTATTAAAGTTTCGAAAGTGATCCATCACCGCATGAATTAGTAATAATAAAATCGGAATCAACCATAAGATATTATCATAGTGTGTTTCCAGTTTAAATCCGGAAAATGGAAAGTACGCCGGATTCCAAGAATTCATATGCAGGAAATAAGCGATTCCAAAATAAGAAAGCGCAATCAGCAACATTCCAAAGAACAACCGAAACAGGTGCAATCCGATCCGATCTGAAGTTCCGAAAATATGAAAGATCACGAAAATGGACATTGGCCAGGTCGTCGGTAAAAAGATAAAATTAAAGGCTAAAATAGAACCTACTAAAATATAAGAAAAATTACGGATTGAAATATTATCATTGGTTAGAAGTAAAAGTATGATCGAATTTGTAAAAAGGGAAACGGCAATTCCGATATCTAAATCTCCTGGATATAGAGCAAATATTAACGCCGTGTATAAGAATAGTGGTAAATGGGTCTGATAATTGAGTGCAATCGCATTAAAACAGAAATATCCGAGTGCTACTCCAGCGAAGGTAATTGCCGCAGAAACAAGCTCTAACGTGTTGAAGTCTAGGAAATTAAAACTAATTACAATTAAAAGAAGAATGCCGATATAAACTGGAACTGAAAAAATATTGCTTTCTTTTGAAAGTAATCGAAACATTTTTTATAAATTTGTACAAAGTTAATTTAAAAAAGGAAAATAATGACGTCTTTCTTCTTATTCTTAAGTGATGTGTTCAAATGGACTTTCGGGTTTTTTGATGCTGCAGGTAATGTGCTCAACTGGATTTTATTCTTGGTTGTCGTCGCTTTATTTTGCTATTGGTGCTACATTTTGTTTGCTACTTTAGGAGGTAACAAAGACAAAGAATATTATTCTCCAACAGAAGGAAAATATCCTTATTATGATCCAAAAATCTACAAGAAAGAACAGTAAATAATTGATACCAGATTTACAATACAAATCCCGAAATTAAAAAATTTCGGGATTTATTATTTTTAAGAGTTTTATTCTAGTAAATTTCTATGAATGAATCGGAATAACCAAAACCGGAACTTCGGATCGTCGGGTTAATTCTTTCGTTAAACTTCCCACGAAAACGTCGTACATATTACTTCGTCCGTGCGAACCCATTACGATATAACCAGCATCCTGATCTTTCGCATATTGTAGGATAACATCGCCCGCAATACCTTGTTTCAGTAAATGTTCACAATCCACACCTTGCGCAATGATTCTTTGCTCCAATGCGTCTAACTGCACCAATTCCTGTTTGATCTCATTCTGTTCGATTTCGGGAAAATACTGAAATCCCATATCACCAATCGCAAAACCGATATCGGTTGGCGCCACGTGAATTAAGCAAAGTTTTCCATTGATCTGTCTTGCAAACTTCATCGCACCTTCGACTAGTTTTTCAGTAGCCTCAGAAAAATCTACAGGTAAAATAATATTTATCATGATTGTTAATTTTGTTGTTTAAAGTTACAATTATTTGGTGACACCATCAAGATAGAAATTATTGAATTCTAACATCAAATACTTTTTGATCTTCTAGAAATGCTTCCAATACGTCGTTTTCAGCAACCTTGCCAACACCTTTTGGAGTTCCGGTGAAAATTAAATCACCGACTCGCAAAGTAAAATACTTCGACACAAACGCAATGATCTTTTCCGGCGAGAAAATCATCAAAGAAGTATTTCCATTTTGAACTTCCTCTTTGTTTTTATTCAATGAAAAGTTGAGATTTGCAATATCATAATCCTTTTTTTTATAAAATTCTGAAAGTACGGCACTTCCGTCAAAAGCTTTGGCTAATTCCCAAGGAAGACCTTTTGCTTTTAACTGACTTTGTAAATCTCTAGCGGTAAAATCAATTCCTAAACCGATTTCATCGTAATGTTTATTGGCATTTTCTTCTAAAATATACTTTCCTCCTTTCGATATTTTCAATACAATTTCTAATTCATAATGAACATCGTCCGAAAATTCAGGAATATAAAAGTCACTTCCTTTTTTTAAAACGGCCGTGTCGGGTTTCATAAAAATGACGGGACTTTCCGGGATTTCATTTCCTAATTCTTGTGCGTGTTCGGCATAATTTCTTCCGATGCAAATAATTTTCATTCTCTATTGTTGTTTTTTAATAAAATTTTTCTACTTATCAAGCAAGATTAACCTCACATTTTAAATTCATTGTTGCAATAGTAACAATGGTAAAGATGACTTGGCGCTTTAATGGGAAAGCCCAGAAAAAGAAGTGACACCCCAAATAATCCACCTGGATTTTCATCACGGTATAAATGGTTCGACCCGCATTTTGGACACGTGAAATTATATTCTGGATCTGAAATCGTATGTTCAACTTCTAATTCGGCTTGTTCATTGTCTAGGAAGTTTTTTAAGATTTTCTCCGCTTTCTCTTTATCATTGTCAAAAACCTGAAGCTGTATTCCACCTAACGCTTGAGACAAAAGCCAGTCTGACTGAATGGTCTGCTCATTAGCGATGAAACTTTTCAAACCATTATTAGCCAGGATCTGCTTGTCTCGATTGGCTTCAAGACTGTTATTGTAATATTTAAATTTTACCAAAGAAGCCATAAGTTCAGATTTTATTTAAAGCCAGGAAATAGCTAGAATTTACTTCGAAGTTGAATTCCCGTCAATACTTTCTTGGTATATAATGGAAAATCAGCATTCTGGATCCAACCGTAATAACCGAGATCTCGCTGGAAAACTTCTTTTACTTTTTGTCCTTTGTATTTTCCAAAAGTGAAGCATTCTTGATCTTCTTTATCAAAAGCAATAAATCCGGCCAGATCTGCAAATTTATGATGAGAAGAGATTTCGCTTAACCCTTGAATATCGTTGGGCAAATCTGCATAGTGTCCGACTTGAGCATCTAGAACTTCGAAAGTTGCCAAAACATCTGCTTCTGCAGAATGCGCATTGATTAATTCTTTTTTACAATAAAATTGATAAGCCGCCGTCAAGTTTCTTGGTTCCATTTTATGAAAAATGGTTTGCGCATCAACTAATTTAAATTTGCTTAAATCGAAATCAAATCCTGCTCTCAGTAATTCGTCCGCCAAAAGAGGAACATCAAATCGGTTCGAGTTAAAACCACCCAAATCGGTTCCCGAAATCATATCCATTACTTTCGAGGCAATTTCTTTGAAGGTTGGCGCATCTTTTACTCGATCATCAGTAATACCATGGATCGCAGAAGTTTCTGCTGGAATCGGCCTTTCAGGATTGACTAACCAAGTTTTGCTTTCTCGAGAGGAATCTGGATTTACTTTTAAAATAGATATTTCAACGATTCGGTCTTTCGCAACCTGCGTTCCAGTGGTTTCTAAATCAAAGACGCAAAGAGGTTTATGGAGTTTTAAATTCATTTTAGTTATTTTTTTTCGTAGAACAAGTCACACCCTGTCCGAAATTTATATTGATAATTGTTTTTGGAAAACCAGTGAGATTAATATATAATATAATATAGCCAATGGAATTCCCGTGGTTTTAAAGAGGATTAATAAGACAAGAGCACCAAGTACTAAAACAATTTTGGGATAATTATCTTTTAATTTCATTGATTTAAATTTGAACGAAATCATCTTAATCGGACTCACCAAAAGCCAAGAAGAAATGAGCGTTAACAATATTAAAAGCAGAGAGTTTTCAAACAAAAATTGAAAACTTCCGTTTTCAGAGAAAGTATAGTATAAACCGAAAATTAGGATCGTGTTTGCAGGTGTATTTAATCCTTTAAAATAATAAGTTTGTTCCTCATCTAAATTAAAAATTGCTAATCTTAAACAAGAAAATAAAGCGATAAAAAGTCCCAAGTATTTAATTTCAAAAGGTAATTCTATAGAGGAGAGTTGAGTTCCAAAAGGTTCTAAGGCTTTATAAATGACAATTCCGGGAAGCAAACCGAAACTTACCATATCGGCTAATGAATCAAGTTGAGCACCCAATTCAGAATTAGATTTCATGGCGCGAGCCACAAAACCATCTAAGAAATCTAAAACGAGTGATAGAATTATACAAATTGCCGTAGTTTGATAATCACCCTTAAGTAAATGGATCACTCCAACACTGCCGGAAAATAAATTGGCGAGCGTGAAAGCATTCGCCAAATTGTTCTTGATAAAATTCATTTTAAATTTCGATTAATGAGAATTACAAAAGTAAGGATATTATTAAAATTTAAATTCTTGCTTAAGCATTATATAACTACAAATTTAAAATTCTAATTTAACCTAAATTTGCACCATCAAACAGAAAATACTTTTAATGAAAGAAATCAGATTCGCAGAAATCGTTGCTTTACTTTATCGAATATTTCTTGCCTACTTTTTTTATCAAATTGCGCGCTTACTTTTTTGGTTTTTTAACAAAGATCTTATCGCAGTTGACAGCGTTTCAGAATATTTGAATTTGGCTTACCGTGGAATTGCGTTTGATACAACCGCGATTTTATATGTGAATTCGCTTTTCATTCTTTTGAGTTTGATTCCGATTGTCATTAATACCAAGAAAGTTTATCAGAAATTTTTGTTTTATCTCTATTTTATTACGAATGGAATTTCGTACGGAATGAATTTCGGTGATTTTGTATATTTTAAATTTTCCCAGGCACGATTGACCACTGCCGCGATGAATGTTGCACAACACGAAAGTAATATTGGTAAAGTATTTTTCACTTCTATTATAGAACATCCGTTTGTGATCGTTTGGTTTGTCGTTTTAATGACACTTTGGATTTTCCTTTATAAAAAAGTAAAAGTAAAAGTTCAGAACCCACTAAAATTAATTCCATATTTTATTTTTTCAATACTAACTTTATGCTTGACTGCTTTACTTGTTGTTGGCGGAATTCGAGGTGATTTTAAACATTCAACGCGCCCCATTAATTTGGTTGATGCGAATCGTCATGTCACCAAACCGGCGCAGGCGAATGTGGTTTTGAATAGTGTTTTTTCGTTTTTCAGAACTTTGAATACCAATAATTTTCAGGAAGTTCATTTCGTGGATCAAAAGTTCATTGATGAAAATATTCATCCTTATAAATTATATACTCGAGAAGAGGTTGAACCAAAACCAAATGTGGTTATTTTCATCCTGGAGAGTTTTAGCAAAGAATATTCGGGTGCCTTTAATCAAAATACAAACATCAAAGACTTCGTTTCTTACACGCCATTCTTTGACAGTTTAGCCAGTCAAAGTTTAATCGCTACAAATGCCTTTGCCAATGGAAGACAGTCGATTCACGGAATGAGTTCGGTCTTAGGCGGAATTCCAAGTCTGAAAGATGCATTTACGAGTTCGCCTTATTCAAATCAGAAAATTCAGTCGATCGTTTCAGTTTCGAATGAGATGGGTTACGATACTTCTTTTTTTCACGGTGCGCCAAATGGTTCGATGGGCTTTTTAGGCTTTGGAAATATTCTAGGTTTTAAACATTATTATGGAAAAACAGAATTTAATAATGATGCTGAGTTTGATGGAATTTGGGGGATTTGGGATGAACCATTCTTTCAATATTTTGCTAAAACTTTGAACGAGAAGAAATCACCATTTATGGCGACTTTGTTTTCGGTTTCGTCGCATCATCCGTTTAAAATTCCTGAAAAGTATCAGGGTAAATTTAAAAAAGGTCCGTTAGAAATTCATGTGCCGATTGGTTATACTGACTATGCTTTGAAACAGTTTTTCAAAACAGCGAAAAAAATGCCGTGGTTTGATAATACCATTTTTGTTTTCGTGGCCGATCACACGAATCAAGTTGGTTATCCAGAATATGAAAAGTCAATAAACCGGTTTGCAATTCCGATTTTATTTTATTCGCCTAATCCAAAATATCAGTTGAAAGGAGAAATTTCAGAACCGGCCCAGCAAATTGATATTTATCCAACTTTAGCAGATTTAATGGGGTACAATAAAAAAATAAGAAGTTGGGGAAGAAGTTTAGTCTCCGATAAACAAGAGGATTATATGATCATTAACTCTGATTCTATTAATGAACAATTCATGATCGGGAATTATATTTATCTCTTTAATGGAAAGGAAGTAACTGGGATTTATAAAATCACGGATAAAGGTTTGGAGCAAAATCTCATTAACAAAGTAAAAAATCCAGAAATCGAAAAAGGAATTCTTCTAAGTAAAGGCTGGTATCAGGATTATATGAATCGAGTGATTAATCGCAAATTAGAATAATCTCAAAAATATAATTAAACCCCTGTTTAATTATTAATAGTTTGGCAGTACTTTTGTCAATTATGATATAAATAATTAAATATTTGGTGTTTAACTTTTTTTAATTACTTTTATCAAACTAAAAATTAAAACAATTTTACAATGAAAAAAATACTTTTCAGTTTTGTTGCCTTATTATTCGCAACACTTTCTTACGCTCAGATTGAGGGAAAATGGAAAACAATTGACGACGAAACGGGACAAGCAAAATCCATCGTCGAGATTACCAAAAAATCGAATGGAAAATACTACGGTAAAGTAACCCAGTTGCTCATCAAACCAGATGAGGCAAATTGTACAGGTTGTAAAGATGATCGCAAGAACAAACCAATTTTAGGAATGGAAGTTCTTCGTGATATGAAAAAAGAAGGAAATGAATTTACAGGAGGAACGATTACCGATCCAAAATCAGGGAAAACTTACAAATGTAATATCTCTCGTGACGGTGATAAATTGAATGTTAGAGGTTATGTAGGATTTGCTTTAATCGGTAGAACACAGACTTGGCAAGCAGTTAAATAATTTTTGCTAACAAAATACTTATAAAAGCATCTTTTCGAAGATGCTTTTTTTAATGGAATCAGTGACCATAATTCACGAAAAAATCTTTACTTTTGTACTTTAATTTTTCAATAGATTATGAAGGAATATACGTTTAGAGAAGTTATTGCGCAGGCAATGAGTGAGGAAATGCGAAAAGATGAATCTGTTTATTTAATGGGTGAAGAAGTAGCAGAATACAACGGTGCTTACAAGGCTTCGAAAGGAATGCTAGATGAATTCGGTGCGAAAAGAGTGATTGATACTCCAATTGCAGAACTTGGTTTTACAGGAATTGCAATCGGTTCAGCGATGAATGGAAACAGACCCATCGTCGAATATATGACCTTTAATTTCGCTTTGGTTGGTATTGATCAGATTATTAATAATGCGGCGAAAATTCGCCAGATGAGTGGCGGTCAGTGGAACTGTCCAATTGTTTTCCGTGGTCCAACAGGATCTGCCGGTCAATTAGGAGCAACGCACTCTCAAGCTTTAGAATCATGGTTTGCAAACATTCCAGGTTTAAAAGTAATCGTTCCTTCAAATCCCTATGACGCAAAAGGTTTATTGAAAAGTGCAATTCAAGATAATGATCCTGTAATTTTCATGGAGTCTGAACAGATGTACGGCGACAAAATGGAAATTCCAGATGAAGAATATTATATCCCAATCGGGAAGGCAGAAGTTAAAAGAGAAGGAAAAGATGTTACTTTAGTTTCTTTTGGTAAAATAATGAAGATGGCGATGCAAGCCGCTGAAGATTTAGAAAAAGAAGGAATTTCTGTAGAAGTAATTGATTTAAGAACAGTTCGTCCTATCGATTACGATACTGTTTTAGAATCAGTAAAGAAAACGAACAGATTGGTAATCTTAGAAGAAGCGTGGCCACTTGGTTCTATCGCAACTGAAATTACATACATGGTTCAACAAAAGGCTTTTGATTATCTCGATGCTCCGATCAAGAGAATTACAACACCAGATGCTCCGGCACCATATTCAGCACCACTATTTGAGGAATGGTTCCCGAAATTAGAAAAGGTAAAAGAAGAATTGAAAAACGCTTTGTATATCAAAGCTTAATAGATAGAAACTCTCGAAAGGGAGTTTTTTTATTTATAAATAGTTTCAGAATAAAGTGCGATAATATATACCTTTGACGAAATTTTTCAAACTTATATGGCACAATCGGTCTCGTCGCATTTCGATACTAAGAAACTCACCGCTGTGGGAGTTCTCGTTTCCTTAGGAATAGTTTTCGGAGATATCGGGACGTCCCCGCTTTATGTAATGAAAGCGATTGTAAATGCCAGGACGGGTACAGGCAATCTTCCTTTTGATGAATATATAGAAGGCGCACTTTCCTGTATTATCTGGACGTTGACCATGCAAACCACTTTCAAATATGTGATCATTGCTTTAAGAGCAGATAACAAAGGTGAAGGTGGAATTCTATCCTTATACTCATTAGTCAAGAAACTCAAGAAAAAATGGCTCTACGTCATTGCAATCATCGGTGCTTCTGCGTTAGTAGCAGATAGTATTATTACGCCTTCGCTGACCGTGATGTCGGCAGTTGAAGGACTCAAGATTTTTTCTCCTAACACTCCTGTGGTCGCTATTACCCTCGTTATTATCGCGATCGTTTTTATGGTTCAGCAATTTGGAACCGCTTCTATTGGGAAATTATTTGGACCGGTGATGGTGGTTTGGTTTCTGGTTTTGGGAATATTCGGATCCATGCATATCGTTGACCATTTTGAAATCTTAAAAGCCTTCAATCCTTATTATGCTTACAATTTAATTACCCATTCGCCCAGCGCCATCATTATTATGGGTGCAGTATTCCTTTGTACAACTGGAGCGGAAGCGTTGTATTCAGATTTGGGACATTGTGGAAAACAAAACATCCGGGTAAGTTGGATCTTTGTAAAAGTGATGTTGATTTTAAATTACCTCGGACAAGGAGCATGGCTTTTAGATAATCCTTTAAAAGTTTCCGAAGGAATTAATCCAATTTTTGGAATCATGCCAGAATGGGCGATTTTACCAGGAGTTATTTTAGCGACCTTGGCAGCTATTATTGCAAGTCAATCTGTGATTACAGGTTCGTTTACCATGTTTTCAGAAGCGATGTCGGTTATGTTTTGGCCTAACCAAAAAATCGACTATCCATCGGGTGTAAAAGGGCAAATGTATATCCCAAGAATTAATTGGGGATTAATGTTTCTCTGTTTCATAGTTGTCATCTATTTTCAGAAATCAGAAGCGATGGAAGCTGCGTATGGTTTAACAATTACCATAACGATGTTAATGACGACTACGCTGTTGTTTTTCTGGTTGCGTAGAAACAAAGCCACTCGCGTTTTTGCGGTTGGATTTTTAGCCGTTTATCTATTTATAGAACTCGGGTTTTTCTATGCTAATGTGATCAAGTTTTTTGACGGTGGTTGGTTAACAATGGTACTTGGTGGTTTTATTGCAGTTTGCATGTACGCTTGGTATAACGGAAGATTGATCAAAGGAAAGTTCATCAAATTCGTGAAGTTAGATAAATATGTTCCCGTTATTAAAGAACTAAAATTAGACGAAACGATCCCGAAATACGCTACGAATCTTGCTTTTTTAAGTCGCGCAAAAAAATCAGACGAAGTAGAATCGAAGATTATTTATTCGATTATGCGGAAGCAACCCAAACGAGCAGACCATTATTTCATTCTTAATATTACGAATCAGGAAGATCCGTACACTTTTAAATATGCGATTGATGAAATTATGCCGGGCACCATTTATCGAGTCAATTTTATGTTAGGATTTAAAGTGAACCGCCGGATCAATGATTACTTTGATCAGGTCTTGCGAGATATGATGGAAGAAGGCACTATTCCGTCCAGAAGCAGCCATCCTTCACTTCGTCATTATAATGTGCCGCCAGATTTAAAATATGTGATTATTGATAATACCTACATCAACGATGCGTTGCTAAATGTGAAGGAGAAAATTACACTCAATATTTACAATTTTGTAAAATATATTGGGAGCGATGACTTTAAAGCGTGGGGAGTTTCTCCTCATAATGTGGTCGTAGAATCAGCACCGTTAATGGATCAAAACATTATTACCAATAAGATTCAGCAAGTAGATTTTCATCGATTTGATTCCTAAATTTAGAGAGAAACGAGGAAGTTGTGAACCAGAGACCTTAATAAAAATTCGCTAAATTTGCATATAATTATTTTTAATGAACGCTAAGCATAAAGAACTTAATTTATCTACAATTAAGGAGGTTTTGAGACAATACCTTCTCGAAAAAGGTTTTAGAAATACGCCCGAACGCTATACGATTTTAGAGGAAATTTACATGATGGAGCATCACTTCAATGTAGATGATTTATATCTTTTGATGATGCAGAAAAAATACCATGTTTCCAAAGCAACGATCTATAATACCATCGAAATATTCCTAGATGCGGGATTAATTAGAAAACATCAGTTTGGTGAAAAAACGCTGACTTCTTCTTCTTATGAAAAGTCATATTTTGATAAACAACACGATCATTTAGTCATTTATAAAACAGGTTCTGATAAGGTAATTGAAGAAATTATCGAATTTTGTGATCCTCGAATTCAAGGGATTAAAGAATCCATTGAATCTACTTTTGGTGTAAATATTGATTCTCATTCCCTTTATTTTTACGGAACCAAAAAGGATTAATGAAAAGACTTTTCGTTTTTTTTCTCTTTATCAGTGCTCATATTTTTGCGCAGATTAATACCCAGCCCAATCCCGGTTTGGTAAAAGATCCTTACTTTAATGCTCCACAAAACTCTGCACCAGCAGAAAAAGTCAAACTTATTCACTCTGATTTTTTTCAAAAAGTTTTAGATAAATACAACGGTAATCCTTACTTTTCTGGAAATGTTCAATTTGCGCATCAAGGTTCGATTCTAACAGCCGATGAGGTTATATTTTATCAGGAACAAAATTTCGTGAAAGCTATCGGTAATGTTCGATTGCAAAATGCCGACGGTTCTGTGATCACGTCCGGTGAAATGGAATACGACGGAAATACCCAAAAAGGAATTGCGCGAAAAAATGTGCTGTTGACCGATCCGGGACAAACCATAAAAACCGAAATCCTTTACTACGACCGACTCTCCAACAAAGCCTATTTCAATACGGGCGGAACCATTACCAAAGATGGAAATGTTATGTACACCAAAGCGGCAACTTACGATCTAAATAGCCGTATCATCGATTTTACTGGAAATGTGAAAATCGATAATCCTCAGTATACGGTAGAAGGTGTTAATATTGTTCAAAATCAAAATACAAATACGGCGACTTTCAACGGCGCGACTACGATTACCAATAAGCAGAATCCTGGAAATCTTATTTACACGGAGAAAGGAACTTATAATATGAATTCCAAGGAAGTGTATCTCAAGAAAAATTCTAGAATTAATTACAATAATAAAATTCTCACGGGCGATGATATGTATTTTAATCAAATTACCGGTTTTGGAACTGCAAAAGGAAATGTAACGTTACGTGATCCCTTAGAAAAGCGCTATATGAAAGGCGGATATGCTGAGATCTACGAAAAGAAAGATTCGGCGATGATGACCGATAAACCTTATGCAGTTAAGATTTTAGAAAAAGATTCCATGTATTTTTCAGCGCAGCGGATCCTGGCTTATCAAAAAATTGATAGTATCAATCCGCTCAAGAAAAAAAGTTTTTTGCGTGCTTATCAAAAAGCCAGAATGTACAAATCCAATATTCAGTTGAGAACTGATTCTTTAAGTTTTAATGAAACCGATGGGATTATGCATCTCCACGGAAAACCAATTGCCTGGAGTGGAGAGAAACAAATTACAGGCGACAAGATCGAAGCCTATTTCGATACCGAAAACGAGTTCATTGACTCTTTACGCGTTATTGGAAATGCGTTCGCGATTAGCAAAGCAGATTCACTAAATTTAAAAGATGAATTTAATCAAGTGAAAGGGAAGTTGATGACGGTTTATTACAAAAATAACGACATCAATCTCGCCAAAGTAATTGGCAATGCACAAGCAATTACTTACGCCGACGATCAGAATGAAAAGACCAAAGAAGTTGAAAGAATTGGGGTAGCGATAACCACATGCGGAATTATTGAAGCAGAATTTGAAGAGCGCAGAGTTCAGATTATTTCTTGTAACATTGGTGCCAATGGCGAAGTTTATCCTATGAGTTTAATATCGCGTGAAAAACGATTTTTCCCCGACTTTAATTGGAATACTAAAGATCGATTACGAACGTGGCAGGATATTTTCGTAGAAACACCAGATTACGAAGAAACTAAATACTCCGCAGACGATGCGCTTTATAACGCGGCTCAGAAAGCAATTGATGAGGCAAAAGCAAAAGAAGAAGCGAAGAAGCCGAAACGTGTACGTAAGTAATTCTTTTAGCTATCAACCTTTTATCGAAGATGAAGCAATATTCTCCAAATCAATTTCGGTCTTAAATCTATTTCCTATTTTAGCGCAAAGGTTATTGAGTGAATACTATTCTATTAATAATAAAATCGAGCATTAATGCAAAGGTTTAT
>JBBSRZ010000002.1:0-87423 GCA_038242555.1 Flavobacteriales bacterium
AGATTGGCTTCTTGGTTAAGTGGTTATGATATTGATGTTTATAGAGAAGCGAGTGAAGATGATGATGTTGAATTAAGAGAATTCGCAGGAACGGAAGAAGGCGATATCGAACAATGGATTATTGACGAATTCCGGAAAGTAGGATTAAACACAGCGAAAAGCGTTTTAGATAAAGAAACAGAGGCGCTAGTAAGTTTAACTGATTTAGAAGAAGAAACAATTGCGGAAGTAAAACGTATTCTGAAGGAGGAGTTAGAAGACTAATAATTTCTACATGCCTCATCTAAAGTTAAAATAGGTTAACTTTGCCAAAAATTAAAATAAAAGTATAAAGTATACATGCCAAAAATTAGATTAAACAAAGCGGTTAAGGAATTTAATATTTCGATGACTAGACTGGTAGAATTCCTACAGTCCAAAGGAATCGAGGTGGAAAGTAACCCGAACGCTCAATTGGGAGAATCGGCATATTCTGCATTAGAAGCGGAGTTCCGCAAAGACGGGGAACAAAGAAAAGCTTCTCATGAGGTCGTGATCGCTAAAGTTCCGGAAGAAAAACTGGAAATTGAGCCGGCACAGCCTGAGGTAATAAGAGCCAAAGCAAGTCTGAAACCTGAGACAAGAATTTTGGGCAAAATAGACTTAGATCAAAAGAAACCCGAAGTGAAAGAAGAGCAACCTGCTCCTCTACCTCCTGCGGAAGAACCAAAACCAGTAGTTGAGAAATTAACTACTCCTGAAAAACAGGAATTTAAGGTATTGGACAAAATCGATCTGTCGAAAATAGAAGGCAATAAGCCGAGATCCTCCAAAAAAGATCAACCTAAAAAACCAGAGCCCGTTGTTGAGAAAGCACCTGTAGAAAAAGTACAGGATGTTCCTGTTGCACCTGCAGCAGTTGAAACTCCAACTCCGACAGTTGAAACTCCGATCGCAGCAGATGCTCCAGAATCGGATAAAATTGAAACGGTTTACAAACAGTTGCAGGGTGTTAAAATCCTCAAGCAAACGGTTGATTTATCTCAGTTTAATAAGCCAAAACCTTCAGCGAATTCAGCGGCGGCTAAAAAGAAAAGGAAAAGGATCGAAAAACCTAACCCTGCTGGCGGAACTGCTCAGCAAGGCACACAAGGTAATCGTCCTCCTGGTCCTGGTCAAGGACAAGGTAACAGACCTCCTGGACAAGGTGGTCAAAATCGTCCTGGACAAACTGGTGGTAACAGACCTGGCTATCAAGGTGGCGGCGGTGCGAACAGAGGCCCAGTAAGAAGAGGTCCTGTTATGCCTGTTGAACTGACAGACGAGCAAGTTAAGAATCAAATTAAGGAAACTTTAGAAAAACTGACTAGTAAGGCAGGTAAAAATAAAGGAGCAAAATATAGAAAGGAAAAAAGAGTTTATCGACGGGAGCAAGACGAACGTCAAGATGAAATCGATGCAGCAGACAGAACACTAAAAGTAACCGAGTTTATTACGGTAGGCGAACTAGCATCTTTAATGAATGTGAGTCCGACCGAAGTAATTTCTGCGTGTTTCTCTTTAGGAGTGATGGTAACTATGAATCAACGTCTAGAAGCAGATACTTTACTGCTTGTGGCTGATGAGTTTGGTTATTCGATCGAATTCTCTGATGCTGATGTAGAAGAGTCTGCGATGGAAGAAGATACCGATACGGCCGAGGATCTCGTATTCAGAGCGCCAATTGTTACCGTAATGGGACACGTGGATCACGGTAAAACATCTTTGCTGGATTATATTAGAAAAACAAATGTAATCGCTGGCGAGTCTGGTGGAATTACGCAGCACATTGGTGCTTATAATGTGGAACTGGAAAATAATCAAAGAATTACTTTCTTAGATACTCCAGGTCACGAGGCCTTTACGGCGATGAGAGCAAGAGGGGCACAGATTACAGATATTGCAATTATTGTTATTGCAGCAGATGATGATGTAATGCCACAAACGAAGGAGGCTATTTCTCACGCACAAGCCGCAGGGGTTCCAATGATTATTGCTATTAATAAAGTAGATAAGCCAAACTCTAATCCTGATAATATTCGTCAGCAACTTTCTGCAATGAATGTTTTAGTTGAAGAGTGGGGAGGAAATGTACAGTCACAAGAAGTATCGGCTAAGTTTGGTAATAATATGGATGCTTTATTAGAGAAAGTATTATTACAGGCAGAAATTTTAGAATTAACTGCTAACCCAGATAAGAGCGCAAGCGGTGTGGTAATCGAAGCATCTTTAGATAAAGGAAGAGGTTATATCTCTACCATACTTGTTCAAGCAGGAACTCTGAAAGTTGGTGATTATATCCTAGCGGGTAAAAATCACGGTAAGGTAAAAGCTTTGCTTGATGAAAGAGGGAAATCTATGGAAGAAGCAGGACCATCAATACCAGTTACTGTCTTAGGTTTAGATGGAGCGCCTACTGCTGGTGATCGATTTAGAGTTTTTGCAGATGAAAGAGAAGCGAAGACTATTGCAACCAAAAGAGAGCAATTACAACGTGAGCAATCAGTAAGAACGAAGAAACATGTAACTCTAGACGAACTTGGAAGACGTATTGCGTTAGGAGACTTTAAAGAATTAAATATTATCTTAAAAGGTGATGTTGATGGTTCTGTAGAAGCACTATCTGATCAACTTCAAAGTTTATCGACCGAAGAAATTGCAGTGAAAATTATTCATCAAGGTGTAGGACAGATCACAGAATCAGATGTTCTACTAGCAGCTGCATCAGATGCGATTATGATTGGATTCAACGTAAGAGCGGGTGTGAATGCCAAAGAGTTAGCTGATAAAGAAGAAATCGAGATTAGAACGTATTCTATTATCTACGCTGCTATTGATGATCTGAAAGAAGCGATGGAAGGAATGTTATCACCTGAAATTAAAGAACAGGTTATCGGTAACGTAGAAATCCGTGAGGTATTCAAAATTTCGAAAGTTGGATCGATTGCAGGTTGTATGGTTCTTAACGGAAAAGTAACACGAAACTCAAAAATCCGCTTATTGCGTGATGGTATCGTGAAATTTGATGGAGAACTAGAAAGTTTAAAACGATTTAAAGACGACGCAAAAGAAGTAACCAAAGGTTATGAGTGTGGTTTGAATATTAAAGGTTACAACGATATTGAAGTCGGAGACATTTTAGAAGTTTATGAAGTGATTTCTGTTAAGAAAAAACTAAAATAAGTTTTACAAATTTTATAAAAACCTGCTAAATAGCAGGTTTTTTTATGCGTACTATTTAGAATCAATCCATTTTCTCTTAAAAATACTTAAAATCATGAATCATCAAATATGCATAATGCAACAATTTATTATTAAACACTCTATAAATCGTAATTAAAGATTACAAATGTTACAGTTTTTGCAAAAAATAAGTTGAACAAATAGTTTTGGTTAAAAGATGACTTTTATCTCATTGCACATATTAATATTTATTAACATATTTGCCGATTAAATATTAAAAAGTGTTAATATGAATGTGAGATTAAGAATTTTAACCGCTGGGGTACTGTTTTTTACAGGACAAGCGATCATGGCACAGACAGATACAACCAAAGTTCAGAATATTGAAGAGGTTGTTGTAG
This sequence comes from Flavobacteriales bacterium, assembly GCA_038242555.1. Classification (GTDB taxonomy): domain Bacteria; phylum Bacteroidota; class Bacteroidia; order Flavobacteriales; family Weeksellaceae; genus Kaistella. The sequence goes on from JBBSRZ010000002.1 coordinate 3,603, forward strand.
TGGCATATGGTACACAAAAGAAATCAACCTTAACTGGTGCCAACGTACAGATTGGTGCTAAGCAGATTGAGGAGCGTCCCATTTCCAACGTGCTTCAAGCTCTAGATGGAGCTGGTGCTGGTATTCAGATTGCTTCTGGTTCAGGACAACCTGGTGACGGAATTTCTATTAGAATTAGAGGTGCTGGATCTTATTCAGTTTCCACACAACCTTTAATTGTTGTAGATGGAGTACCATTTCCTGGAGATTTAAGTTCGATTAACCCAAATGATATAGAAAGCCTTAACGTGTTGAAAGATGCTTCATCTACTTCACTTTACGGGTCTTCTGCAGCGAATGGAGTTATTCTAGTAACGACTAAAAGAGGTAAGAAGAATTCTTCTCGTGTGACTTTAAATACGAGTACTGGAATCATTAGCAGATTTGTTCCTGAATACGACAGAGTTGGTCCAGCAGACTATTATACTTTGACTTGGGAGGCAATGAGAAACGGAAGAGTAACTTCTAAAAAAGGCTCGGAAACCTTAGCCGCGTCTAATGCATGGGCTTCAAATGAATTGATCAAAAGTAACTTAAAAACAAACGTTTTTAATGTGCCAGATGCTCAATTAGTAGTTGATGGAGTATTTAATCCCAACGCACAATTGAGATATAATGACTTTAATTGGGCAGATGCGTTAATTGGAGTTGGAATCAGACAAGATCATAACATCAGTTATAGTGGTGGTAATGATAAAAGCACTTTTTATAGTTCAATTAACTATTTAAAAGAAGAAGGATACGTTATCAAATCTGATTTTGAACGTATTGGTCTTCGTTTGAATATGGATTCTCAAGTAAAATCTTGGTTGAAATTAGGAACAAGTCTAAACGGATCTATTACCAGCGGTACTAACGCTGTTGATGGTGCAGATAATAATGCTTCTTTTATAAATCCTTACCGTTGGACCAGAGCAATGGGACCAATTTATAGCCCATACCAACATGATCCAGTAACTGGAGACAGATTGTATGATGCTGATGGTAATGTTTTGTATGATGCAGGTGGGATGAGAGGTCCAGATGGAGCGTCTGGTCGTAATATCGTTTGGGAAACTTTGTTAAATGAAAACAGAACAAACACTTATAATGTTCAAGGAAATGTTTTCGCAGAATTTCAAATTTTACCTGAATTAACTTTCAGAACAAATGGTGCTTACAACTTCCGTGGTACTCATAACAAAACTTATACGAATACCTTTATTGGTGATGCGATTGATATCGGTGCAGCGTCAAGAACCGCCTATTTCAGACGCGATTATACCTTTAACCAGATCTTAACTTACGATACAAGTTTTGGAAACCACGCTTTTACAGTATTGGTTGGTCATGAAAATAGTGATTATAAGTATGACTATTTATATGGTAATAAAAGAAACCAAAGTATTGCAGGTTCTTACGAATTTGGTGCTTTTGTAGACAATACAAGAATTAATTCTCAGTATGATACAAGAACAAAAGAAAGTTGGTTTAGTAGACTCAACTATAATTTTGCAGAAAAATATCTATTAGAAGGTTCAATCCGTTGGGATGCTTCTTCAAGATTTGCTTCTGATGTTAGATGGCAACCATTCTGGTCAGCCGGTGCAGGTTGGGTTATTTCTAAAGAGAATTTCATAAGTAATGTGAAATCAATTGATTTCTTAAAATTAAGAGGTTCTTACGGTGAAGTAGGAAATGATGCCTTAGGTTCTTGGTACGCTTACCAATCGCTATATGATTTAGGATTTAATAATGGTGCTGAAGCGGGAATTAGATTAGGTACTGTTGCTGATCCATCGATCTCTTGGGAAACCAAAGCACAATCTGACATTGCTTTAGAATTCGAATTATTTAATAGAAGAGTAAGAGGAACGTTAGAATATTATTCTACAGAAACAAGAGATTTGTTATTCCCAACTAAAACTCCTGTAAATGCAGGTATTCCTGGTAACAGTATCGAAAGTAATATCGGTAACTTAACCAACAAAGGATACGAAGTTACAGTAAGTGCAGATGTTATCAAAAATCAAAATGTAAAATGGACTGTAAATGCTTATGGTACTTCTTACAAAAATGAGATCACAAAACTTCCACAGGATGAAATTATCAACGGTAGTAAAAAATTAGTGGTTGGTAAAGATCTTTATGCTTTTTGGTTGAAATCTTGGTACGGTGTTGATCCTACCGATGGAGCAGCATTATATGTACTAGATCAAGATGCTTATCCGAAATTGACTGATGATGATGTAAGAACTGTAAATGGTACTTTAGTAACTACAAAACAAGCAAAAGCCAAATACGAATATCAAGGATCTGCAATTCCAGATTTCTTCGGAAACGTTTCTACGACTTTAGCCGTAAAAAATTGGGAACTTGGTGTTGCCTTTAACTACCAGTTTGGTGGTAAGATTTATGACTTAAACTATGCGAATCTAATGACTGCTTATCCACAAGGTGGTGCAGCGCACGCAGATTTATTAGACAGATGGACTACGCCAGGACAAATTACTGATGTTCCTGTTCTAAATGCAAGTACGTATTCAGATGCAGGTGCAGGTTCATCTAGATGGTTAGTAGATGCTAGTTATGTTCTTTTAAGAAATGCTTCTTTAGGATATAGTTTTAATAAAGATGCTGTAAAAAGTGTTGGAATTAATAGTTTAAAACTATTTGTAAGCGGAGAGAATCTTTGGATGTCTAGTAAGAGAAAAGGATTAGAAGCGAATCAATCTTTTAACGGAACGGTAAGCAATAGATATTCTCCTTCCAAAATCATTACTTTTGGACTAAGTACAACTTTTTAAAAATTAGAAAATGAAATTTATCAATAGAAAAACAATATTTCTCGCGGCTGCTTCAGTAGTTTTAAGCATGGTTTCTTCATGCGAACGAGATTACTTGGAAACAGATCCTACCGATGCTGTGGGAGAGAACTTAGCCACAGGTTCTATAGACAACCTTAATGTTTTGATTAATGGAATGCATAGAAATATGTACTACAGACAAAATAGCAGTCAAGGTCAAAACGGTGCAACTGGTACGATGATTTTTATGGACGTTCAAGGTGAAGATTTAATTTTCCCTGCGACAGGTCCAAACTGGTTTGTTAGTACGATCAGATGGCTTGATAATGCCAACGCAAATGCTAGTAATAACTTCTATCCTTATGATTTTTATTATGAGCAGATAAGAATGGCTAATACCATTATCATCAGTACTCCTTTAGTTGCGGGCGAACAAGCAGCAAAAGATAAAATCATGGGTGAGGCTTATGCTTTTAGAGCACAGTCTTATTTTATGATTACTCAAATCTATGCAGACAGATATGTGAAAGGCGGAAATAACGCACAAATGGGCGTTCCATTAAGAATAGATACTGCGTTTGAGCCAATGGCCAGAGCAACTGTTGAAGAAGTTTATGCTTTGATCAATGAAGATCTAGTAAACTCTGTTAAATTATTAACAGGTAAAACAAGATCAAACAAATCTCACTTTAATGTAAATGTGGCGAAAGGCTTACAAGCTAGAGTTGCTTTAGTACAAGGGAGATTTGCAGAAGCTGCAACTTTTGCAAAAGAAGCACGTGAAGGATTTGCTTTAATGAGCAATGCCGCTTACAAAGCAGGTTTTAATGATTATACAAACGGAGAGTGGATGTGGGGTTATAATCCTATCGATACTACTTCTGATTATTTCGGAAACTTCATGGGATATATGTCTAGAAACTACAACTCTTCTCAAATTCGTCAGGCTCCAAAAGTAGTGAACAGTCTTTTGTTCAATAAATTTGCGTCGACTGATGTTAGAACTCAGGTGATCGATCCAACAGGAAACCACCTTGGTCTTTTAACAGAATTAGATAAAGACGGAAAAATCGTTAAAAAGAAAGCATATGCTACTTATACTTTAGTACCGTACACGAGTCAGAAATTTCTTGTTGAAACTCAAAGTGTAAGTTTAGGTGATATTCCATTCATGAGAGCGGGAGAAATGTATCTTATTGAAGCAGAAGCTTTGGCAAGAGATAACAGAGAAGCAGAATCTAAAATCGTCTTTAATCAATTAGAGAAGAATAGAAATCCAGCATCGACTGGAGCCGTAACTACAGGTCAGGCTTACATCGACCAGATCATGGACAGCAGAAGATTAGAATTATGGGGCGAAGGTCACCGTTTCTTAGATCTAAAAAGGTTGAACATGGACTTAGATAGAAGAGGTGCAAACCATAATGACGTTGTAACCAATAACGTATTATTTATTCCAGCGACAGATTCAAGATGGTCTTGGTTAATTCCTCAAGAAGAAATTGATGCTTCTAATGGATTAGTTAAACAAAACCCACTTCAATAAACTACGAGATAGTTACTTCAAAGATTATTAAAAGATCTTTCAAAAATTTTTTCATAAGAAACCGCTAGAAATAGCGGTTTTTTTAATTTTGTAAAAAATCTGATAAAGTTTTAACAGCTATTATTTAGAAGTGTTTTCTGCAGTTTAATCCAAACAGTTCTATCATTTAAAAGAAAAAAGTTAAAATTTTAAAACTTTAACATAATTATCTTAAATGAATATTAAACTGCACAAATCATAAAATATCGAAATAAAATCATTAAAACTGACGAAAGAATTAAAAAAACATTGTTTTTATAGTATAAAAGTTTATTAATCGTATTTATTCAGATATAACTTTATGAGGCTATGAAGTTCAAAAACTTGGTATTGCTAATTTAATTTAACATATTTGCGACTTAAATATTAAAAATAGTTAATATGAATGTGAAATTACGGGTAATAAGTATGGCAGCGGTTTTCTTTACCGGCTCTTTACTTGTTGCACAAACCAGAGACTCTATAGCGACGCAAGAAATCGATGAGGTTATTGTTGTTGGATATAGTAAAGTTAAAAAAGAATCTTTTACAGGGACAGCTTCTGTTGTTGATCAAACTTCAGTAGACCGTAAAAGTGTTTCCACTGCAACTCAGGCTCTTGCCGGAGAAGTAGCAGGGGTAAGAGTTATTAACACTTCAGGCCAACCAGGTACTGAGGCAACTATTAGGATTAGAGGTTTTGGATCAGTTAACGGAAACAGAAGTCCTCTTTATGTCCTAGATGGTGCTCCTTATACTGGTACTGTATCGTCAATTAATCCTGACGATATCGAAAGTATGACTGTTTTAAAGGATGCAACAGCGACAGCGATCTACGGAAGTAGAGGTGCGAATGGTGTTGTTTTAATTAATACTAAAAGAGGAAAGTCGAGCAGATCTCAGATTCAACTTGAGTCTAAAGTTGGATTCAACTTTAACCTTCTTCCAAGATATGATGTAGTTAGATCGCCAGAAGATTATATCGGATTAAGTTGGGAAGCGCTTTATAACAAAGGTAAATTAACTGCCGGCGTTAAAGATCCAGTTGCTTATGCAAACGCTAATTTATTTTCTCCTTCAGGTATTAGTGCTAAATACAATATGTGGAACGCTACCGCAGCAGAGTTAATTGATCCAAATACTAAGCAAGTTAGACCAGGCGTTACGAGAAAATATAATCCAGAAAACTGGGAAGATTACGCTTTTCAACCTTCTATTAGAACTGAAAACAATTTAAGTTTATCAGGTGGTGGTGGTAAAACCACTTATTACGGTGGAATCGGTTATTTGAAAGATGAAGGTTATTCAATTAACAGTGAGTACGAGCGATATACAGGTCGTCTAAATGTTACGCATCAAGCAAAGGATTGGTTAAAAGGATCATTCAACTTTGGCTATGCTCATTCAAAATCAAAAAATAGCGGACAATCTGCAGATTCCGGAAGTATTTTCTGGTTTGTCGATAATATCCCATCTATTTATCCTTTATTCTTAAGAGATAATGCTGGAAATACAATCGCGGACCCTTATTATGGCGGAAACAAATTCGATTACGGTATTGGACGTGGATTTGGTGCTTTAACCAATGCGATTTCTGATGCAACTATCGATAGAGATCGTAGTTACAAACATGAATTAAACTCCAACTTCTTCTTAGAAGCTCAGATTACTGACTGGTTATCTGTTGAAACTAGATTGGCGGGACAATATTACAATAACAGTAGAGATCTTTTAAATAATCCATATTATGGATCGTCTGCAGGGCAAGGAGGTAGTATTTTTAAATCCAAAACAGAATTGTTTTCTTGGAACTTCTTACAGTTGGTAAGATTCAATAAACAGTACGGCAATCATAGTATTGAAGCTTTAGCAGCACACGAAAGTAACTCGTACGAATTAAAATATCTTTCTGGATCACGTTCAGGATTGATTGATCCGAATATTGCCGAATTTAATAACGCAACTGTGCAAAATGGAACTTCATCTTACATCCAGGATTATACTTTAGAAAGTTACTTTGCTCAGGTGAACTATGACTTTGATAATAAATATTTTTTATCTTTAACTGGACGTAGAGATGGATCATCTAGATTCTTAAATGAAAAATGGGATAATTTTTATTCTGCTGGACTAGCATGGATGGTTTCGAGAGAAAGTTTCTTGCAAGACAGTCAATTTATAAAAACTTTAAAATTGAAAACCAGTTACGGTGTCGTAGGTGATCAATCAGGAGTTGGTTTTTATCCAGGTTATAATGTGTACAACCCGGGGAACTTCATGGGAGATATTGCAACCAGATTTGATAGAGCAGGATATCCCGACTTAACATGGGAGCGAAGAAATATGTTCCAGGCAGGCGTTGAATTTTCTTTATTAAAGAACAGATCAATTTCAGGTAGCGTAGATTATTACAATTATTTGACCAACAATCTAATCTTTGATAGTAGACTTGCTCCTTCTACAGGGAATGCAGTAGAAAAAGTAAACAGTGGTGAACTAGTGAATCAAGGTATTGAATTTACTTTGAACGCTGACATTTTCAAAAGAGAAAACTTTAAGTTAAGCCTTGGAGTTAATGGAGAAGCGAATACTACGGATCTTAAGAAAATGCCATTTGATCCTTCTACCCAGATGGATAAAATTATCGATGTTTCTCTCGCTAGTTTTGGTAGAGTGGCAGGCAGATCGTTGTATGATTTCTACATGAGAGATTACGCAGGTGTAAATGCACAAACAGGTGCTGCCCAGTGGTACGTGAATTACGTAGATAATAACAATAACGGAAAATTTGATGCTGGCGAACAAATTTCGTCGCTATATGAATATCAAGTTGCTAACCCGGGTGCCAACATTGCTGAAGCAACTACAGAGGTTTACGCTCAGGCCACACAAAGATTTGTAGATAAATCTGCAATTCCAGACGTTAGAGGAGCATTTAACTTAAATGCAGAGTACAAAGGATTTTTCTTAGGAGCGCAAATGCTGTACTCTCTAGGTGGCTATTCTTATGATGGTGCGTATGCTACGTTAATGAGGAATGAGCAAGTCGGTGGTAATAACTGGCATCAAGATATCTTCGACAGATGGCAAAACCCAGGAGATATTACCAATGTTCCAAGATTAACTTCTGGTAGAGCTGGTGATACAAGTTACAGCTCGTTATCATCTAGATTCCTGACAAAATCAGATTACCTAGTTCTAAATAATGTAACCTTAGGATACAGTATCCCAAAGATGTATTTAGATAATATGGGAATCAATTCTCTACAGTTAACTGTATCGGGAGATAACCTGTGGATCAGCACGGCTAGAAAAGGATTTAATCCATCTACGGCAGAAACAGGAGCTTCAGACATGTACAGATATTCGCCACTTTCAACGTTTACGTTTGGCGCTAAATTTAATTTTTAAAATAATTCAAAATGAAAAAAATAACAATTTTTTCTCTCATGATAGCTTTACTTGCAGTGACAGGTGCATGTAGAGAAGAATTTTTAGAAACAGAACCTACGGAAACCGTTTCTAGTCCTTCCGCTCAGTTCAAATTAAACGGTCTTTATTTATTAATGGTAGAAACTGGAACAGGAGGAACTGATCTTGATCACGATGACTATGGTCAGAAAGGGTACGATATGTACACCGACTTACTTTCATCTGATATGGTGTTAGGAGGTACAACTTATGGGTGGTACAGAGACGTTGCTAATTACAACGATCCTGTAGATTTTACAAGAAATACCAACTATAAACCTTGGAGATATTACTACAGAGTGATCTATGCAGCAAATGATGTAATTGCAGGTCTTGGTGGTAACGATGCTGTACCAACTACTGCGATTGACAAAGCAGCAATGGGTCAGGCTAGAGCGATCAGAGCTCATGCTTATTTTAACCTGATTCAACTATTTACGCCGAAGTATGACGCTTCAGCACCGTCAATTCCAGTTTATACAGTACCCGAAGCAGGAGGTGGTAAAAGAGTTCCTCAGTCCGAAGTGTATGCTTTGATGATTGATGACTTAACAAAATCGATCGATTACCTTACTGGATTTGCAAGAAAAAATAAAGGAATTGTAAATAAAGAAGTTGCCCAAGGTATCCTGGCTTATGTTTATGCTGCACAAGGTGACTACGCAAAAGTTGCGACGGTTGCAGGTGAGTTGGTTAATGCAAGTGGATTTCCAATTACAAGCAGTACAAATGCTACGGGTGGATTTAACAGTTTGTCAACACCAAGTTGGATGTGGGGCTTCGATCTTACCTTAGACAATGATTTGGACTTAGTAAGCTGGTGGGGACAATTAGACGTTTTCAGTTATAGTTATTCTTGGGTTGGTGATTTTAAAGCTATCGACAGAACGCTTTATAACTCAATGAGACCAGACGATATTAGAAGAAATCAGTTTATGTCTGTCATCGAGTTTGACGAAGACAAAAGTTACCTACTAGATAAAAATGGTAATCAAGTTTTAGAGAACGGAAAACCAGTTTTATCTATCACTAAATATCCAAAAGGATATGTTTTAGAAAATGCGTTCTTTGATCCAACTGACAAAAGCAAAGATGATTATTGGAAAGTTAGTGAAGCAGATATTTCATATACCGCTGTGCCGGCGAACAAATTCTACGATCCAAATAAAGAAGTTGGTGGGCAAAGAATTATCGTGACAGATTATCTTTATATGAGATCAGATGAATTTCATTTGCTTTACGCAGAAGCACTTGCGAAAACTGGTCAGACTGGTCAAGCGAAGACTATTTATAAAAACTTCTTAGCAAACAGATTAACTGATACAAGTTATGTGGATGGTTTATCTGATACAGCTTTGAAAGCAGATATCTATAACAATACTCGTTTAGAGTTCTGGGGAGAAGGAAAAACGTATTACGCTTTAAAACGTAATATGGCAACTGTAACCAGAGGCCCTAACCATTTATCATTTCCTGGAGAATCTTTCTCTTATGATGATAACAGATTATATTTGAAAATACCTCAGCAAGAAGTAGTTTCTAATCCTAATTTGTAGTTCTTAATTAATTAAGTTTTTTCATAGAAACCGTCGCAGCAATGAGGCGGTTTTTTTGTTCAGCATCTAGCTAGTTTATAAGCATGCATTTGTGTTATTTCTATAATTACTAGTGGAACTTTTACTCGCTGAAGTTTTTGATTTTGTGCAGAGTGCTTTAAAATCTTAAACTTTAACATAATTTTTTAAATAGGTATTGAACAAAATAAATATGTTAAAATTATCATAAAAGTCATAAAATTCGCCCAGACCATGCATAGTTCACTAAAAAGCAGGTGATACTACGGTTTGCTTTTAATACAAGTAATTTATAATTACAATGTAAAAAAGATAAAAAATTTGGTAGTGTTAATAATAATTAACATATTTGCCTCTTAAATATTAAAAATAGTTAATATGAACATTAATTTAAGAGTTATCGGTATAGGTGCTTTGTTCTTTATGGGCGGAGTGGTTACTGCCCAAAAGTCTAAACTTGACACTGCCAAGACTAAAGACATTGAGGAGGTTGTGGTTTTAGGATATAACCGGACTTCTACCAAACCAAAAGACGTCTCAGCGAACACTGTGATTTCGGCTGAAACGATTCAAGATAGACCGAACGTAAGTTTCTTGAATTCAATTCAAGGGGCGGCGCCAGGTGTTACAATTAACTCAAGTTCAGGTTCGCCGGGCTCAGGTAAAATTGACGTGATCATTAGAGGGGTTTCTTCTTTGAACGCAGACACAGAGCCTCTAATCGTTATTGACGGTGTACCAATGGGTGCAGTACAATTCCGAAACTTGAATCCTGAGGATATTGAAACGATGAGCATTCTGCGTGATGCAGCTGCGACTTCCATTTATGGTAACAGAGGTGCAAACGGGGTAATTCTCGTAAAAACGAAATCTGGTAAATTTAATTCTCCTCTCAAGATCTCCTATTCTGGTACTACGGGTGTAAGTTTTATGCCAAAAAACAGATGGAATCTTGCGAACTCAAAAGAACTGTTGACTTTAGAAAAGTTGACTAATAAAGGTCTGGGTCAGACTTTGACGGATGAAGAGATTGCAAATTATCCTATTGACACCGATTGGAATAAAGTATTCTTCAAGGCAGATCTTCTGCAGCAGCATAACGTAAATCTTTCTTTCGGGGGTGAAAATACAAGTGTATACTCTTCCATAGGATATTTCGAGCAGGCAGGTTTAGTACCAAATACAGACTTCAAAAGAATGACTTTCCGTAATAATATTACAGGAAAATCAAAAAACGGAAGGATCACATATAACGCAATTGTGGGTCTAGCATTCTCCAAAAGAAATCAGTTAAACCAGGAAACGAACGCTGCGATTAATAATAACTCGATTCAGAATCCTCTTCTAGCTGCGATTCGTACACCAAGTTACCTGCAGCCAAGTCCTTATTCAAACGGGCGCGAACTTTGGGAGGGGATCGGAAAAGACCGTAGTGGTGGAAGAGGAGCTTGGGTTCTACAAGACAATATGGGAAAACAGGGGATTTTTGGAAGGTTTCTAGAAACCACTACCCTTGTAAGTGGTAATGTGGCCTACAAAATCTCTGATGACTTTACACTAAGTAACAGAGTTGGTGTTGATTTCAAGCAAAGCGACAGTTACGCTGGTAGACATCCTAATTCTTACTTAGCAATCGTTGTTGCAGATGGTGATAACACGGAATATGGAGGATCAGAATCAATTACTGGAACAAAAGAATTAAACTTTAACAACGTTGCCAGTTTAAATTATAACAAAACCTTTGGCGAGCATACCTTAGGCTTAGGGGCGTACATGGAATATTACAAAGCTCATTATTTATCAAACAGCAGAACTCAAAACGGACTAAACCCGAGAATATTTGTGATAGGAGCCGGTACAGGTTATATTCCATTTGATCTGCCAGGAGACAAATACAACGCTACAGTTTCTGCAAGAAAAATTAACGCAGGTATGCTTTCTTACTTCGCAACACTTGATTATGACTACGCCTCGAAATACGGTTTTGTAGGAACAATCAGAAGAGACGGAAATTACCGATTTGTAGATGAAAATAAGTGGGGTACATTCTGGTCTGTTGGTGCACGTTGGAATATTGATGCAGAAGACTTTATGGCTGGATCAACGTTCAGCATGTTGAAACTTCGTGCTTCTTACGGAACACAGGGTAATGCTAACGTAATCGGAGCAGGAGACAATACAAACGCATTATTACTTGGTGCTAACTTAGTTCGCGATACAGGCGTAAGTACGACCTCTGGGGGTTCTTATCAAGGTCTTCCCGGATGGGCAGTGGGAAATGTAGGAAACTCTACCTTACAGTGGGAAGAAATTAGTTCTGCAAATATTGGTTTAGACTTTAGTTTATTGAATCGTAAATTGGAAGGTAATATCGATATTTACCAAAAACAAACTGAACATCTTTATACCGATATCAGATCTTCTGGGGTAACAGGTTTCTTTGCTTATGATGGTAACTTAGGTGGAATTCGAAACAGAGGTATTGAGGCGGTACTTAAATATACACCGATAAGTACATCGAATGGGAAACTTTCCATCTTTGCGAATTCATCATATAATAAAAATGAGATTACGGATCTAGAGATTCCAGTAGAAACTGGTTCTTTACTTCAAGTTGTAGGTGGTCCAATTTCTCAGTGGAACGTGATTCCATACCTTGGTGTTAATCCAAGTAATGGTAATGAATTGTTCTTAGATAGAAACGGGGACGTAACTGAAAATCCCATAGATGCTGACAGAAGAGCAACAGGTAAAAATTACATCCCTAACTGGGTGGGTGGTTTTGGTCTTAACTCTGAGTACAAGAATTTCTTTATGGATGTACTGTTCTCGTATCAGGCAGATTTCTTCAGATCAGACAACGTATCTGCATGGATCTACAATCCAGATTACATGAATGATGGTGGAATGGTATCCTCTGACCTTCTAAATGCTTGGACGGCAGACAATAGATTTACGAATATTCCAGCCTTAAAAGCGGCACAAAAAAGTGGAGGATCCGACCGATTCCTTTATGATGCATCTTTCGTTAGATTAAGGAGCGTTATGATCGGATACAATGTTCCTAAGAATTTCTTTGGCGAGAAATCGGTATTAACCAGCATGAAAGTTTTCCTCCAAGCTGAAAATATCTACACATGGAGCAAGTGGCCAGGATACGATCCTGAAAGTGTAACTACATTCTCGTTAAGTGTATATCCTAACCCAAAAACTTTTTCACTTGGAGTTAACATAGACTTTTAATTATAATTTAAATCAGAAGAAATGAAAAAAATAATAACAACGATACTTCTTAGTGCACTGGTAATGGGTACCGTGTCGTCTTGCCGAGATGCGGTAGAGATCGTGCAGGACGGAGAATTATCAAATGACGCAATATTCCAGACACTAAATGACGTGAATATGTTCCTCGTAGGATCGGTCTATTCCAACTTTGATATTGCTAATGAGGTGGGATTCACCTCAAGATTTACAGACGAAACTGGACAAGGTGATGGCAACACTGAATTAAGTTTCGGCACCCATCAATATTTTATTGATACCTCAAACGGTTATGCTACAAGTATGTGGTCATCTAATCTTTTCATTATTAACAGAGTAAACAGACTAATTGATGGATCTGCCTCTGCCGTAATAAAAGATGCCGATCGAGCAAAATACAATTCTTACATTGCTGAAGCCCGTGCAATTCGTGCCTATGCTAATGCAAGATTGATCTGGTACTTTTCTCCAGATCCAAAAGACGATAATGCACTGGGTGGGATTCTCTTCACTGATGTTCCTGAGGTTGATAACAAATCACCAAGAAACATCAACGGCGACATTTATAAGCAGATTTTCGAAGACCTTAAGTTCGCAGAAGATAACTTGATTGACCGACCAGCAGGTGACGTTAACAGTAGATATTACATCAGTAAGAAAGCAATTAATGCAATTTATGCACACGTCTACCTAAACAAAGGTGATTATCCAAACGCAGGAATCTACGCTAAAAAAGTAATAACAGGTTCTGGCTTAATGCTTACCAAAGCGATGCCTATTCCAGATGGAACAATAGGTTCTAAACCTTGGCATACTGCGTTGAACGCGTATACTTCAAACAATCCATATATTAAGTTGTGGAATGATGCTAATGTGATGGATACCGAAGTTATATTCAGTCTTAACCGACCTGCAATTGGCGGCTCTGGCGGCAATCTTGCTTCATTGTTCGTGACAAATTCAACAGATATTAAAGGTAGTGTCCAATATGACATGGGCAGAAAACTGTTCAACATGTTGGATGCTAGAAAGGCAGACGATATTAGAAGATGGGCCTACGTAGACCCAACTTCAACAATAATAGCAGATTACGCTACAAACCCTAGGTTTCAGGCGTTGGACGTTATTGTAATTGATAAATACCCTGGCAAAGCCACAGGTACTGCACCAATGAGAAACGACGCGAAAGTATTCAGACTTTCAGACATGTATTTAATTGCAGCAGAATCAGCAGCATACGCCGGAGATCTTGGTGGAGCAGCAAATTATGTAAATGCGGTTAGAAATGCTCGTTCAATGACTGGAGACGCAGGAGCATTAACGTATGCAACGATGACAGACGCTTTGAAAGGAGTATTAACAGAGAGAAGATTGGAACTCGCTTTCGAAGGACAAAGATATCTTGATTTAAAGAGATCCGGAAAGGCGGCAGGAGTGTCAATTGATAGAGATCGTACGGATGACAAATATGATACGCCATTAACATTGCCAATCGACGATTACAGAATGAGATCTTTGCCAATTCCAAAACCGGAATTACAAGGAAATCCAAGTATTCAACAAAACCCAGGTTATTAACAACTAATTTTTGAGTTATGAAGAAATTAAAATATATAATATTTGCAGCACTAACGTCATGTTTGATTTTGACGAGTTGCGAATTAGATGAGAGGCATTACGAAGGCGAGCCATTCGTTGCGTTTCTTAAAGAAACACAGTCCGTATTTATTGATCAGGGAAGTGGTGGCCAAGAAGTAGCTATCGAATATGGAACTGCTCAAAAAGCACCTGGTACAGTAGTGACCATAAGTGTAGATCCAGATTCTCCGGCAAAAGAAGGTACTGACTTTACATTTGTTAAGAAAGAAAGCACGATTACAGGAGACCAAGTAACTGATAGTTTTATCGTCAAATTTTTAGAAAGTGCAGCGACAACATCAGCCAAAAAAGCTATTTTCAACATTTCGTCTACAACTGCGAAGAATGGAATTGAGAATCAGCAGCACACCGTTACCTACTCATTAAGATGTCCTGTAAGTGCATTCGTAGGAGTATTTAGGGCCACGCCAAGTGCATTCTTTGGACCGTTTGATGTAGAAATTGTAGAAGGACCAGAACCTAATACGCTACTTATCAAAGACTATTTTGAAGACGGATTTGACATCCTATTGAAATATAACGATGTAGGAAATATTACTTTCACGCAGCAGGCAACTGGATATAATCATCCTACTTATGGTCCTGTAACGGTTAGAATGGCCAGTGACAACTCGCCTTCAACCTTGAATTTCTGTGCTAGAACTATGAGATTAAGAGTAAATTACGTAGTGGCGGCAGGAACGTTCGGACAAGCAACAGATACCTTTGTTGGTAAATAATAAATTCGCAATACAAATATAAAGCGATGAAGCCGTCTCAGAAATGAGACGGCTTTTTTATTTGATATCATCTTTACTCGCTAAGTGAACAGATACCGATTTTTTGTCCGAATTAGAACAAAACTTATAAACTTTGCAAAAATAAACATGCAGGATAATGAAACGTAGATTATAGGAAATACGGTGAACCTTTATTCGCTTTGATAGGACTCACCTATTTTGTTTAAAGTAATTACAAATTAAAAAAGTCATTACAAATTAAATTAATCATAATTACATTATTATTGTAAAAAATGGAAATAAGGTGTCAATTTCAATATCTTATTTAGGATTTTAGGAAAAATATCCATTGTTCTTACGATTTTAGTAAAAATGACTTAAATCATTATTGTACACCTTAATATAAATTAACATATTTGCCACTTAAATATTAAAAAGTGTTAATATGAATGTGAAATTAAGAGTTTTAAGTATTGGAGTCGTATTCTTTGTAGCACAATGTCTCTCGGCCCAGACTGATACTACACGAGTTCAAAATATTGAAGAAGTTGTAGTCGTAGGATACGGTACGCAGAAGAAAGCAGATGTAACCTCATCCATCACCACCGTAAAAGGTAGTGACATTGCTAACCTCAATACTCCAACGTTTGAAGCACAACTTGCGGGTCGTGCCTCTGGGGTGCAGGTAATCAGCAATTCTGGTGAGATCGGTAGAGCACCGACCGTTCGTATTCGAGGGGTGAACACCATTTCTTCTGGAACTTCTCCTTTATACGTGGTCGATGGTGTGCCAATTTTCGCGGGTGATACGGGCGGAGGAAATACGCAAACCAATGCGTTGGCGGATATCAATCCATCAGATATTGAAACAATGACCGTTCTAAAAGACGGTGCTGCAACTGCAATTTATGGTTCGCGTGCTGCGAATGGTGTAGTTTTAATTACCACCAAAAAAGGTAAAAACGGACGGTTCTCTGTTTCTTACAACAACATGTTCAGTGTGGCAACGGTTGTAGAAAAATTAGATCTTTTACAAACTCCAGATTTCATCACTATTTCAAACGAAAAGGCAGCGGCTGCAGGAACTGTATGGGCAAAAGGAAATCAGTTTAACACAGATTGGCAAGATGCCGTTCTTAGAACTGGTACCCAAACTGACCATTTCCTATCCATGTCGGGAGGTCTTGCAAAAGGAAACTACTACGCGTCTCTTGGATATACAAAGCAGGAAGGTATTATTATGCCGAATGCTATGGAAAGGATTTCAATGAGAATGAACGCTGACCAAAAAGTTACGGACTGGTTTAAGTTGACGACTAATATTGCTTATTCTGAAACGGAATATAAAGGACTTAATAACGGATTTAACTCAATTTCTGGCGCAATGTTTAGCGCGGTTAGACAGTTGCCCAACACCGCGATTTATGATGCAAATACGCCAACAGGCTATAATATTTTTACGCAAGGAACAGTAAGTAGAGTGGGACAAGGAGAAAACTTAATTCCGATTACGAGTGATCTTACGAACATCGCGTACGTTGTAAATAATAATAAATACTCTTCTGATCTTACTAGATTTATTGGTAGTGTTGCTGGTGATATTAAAATAACTGATTGGTTAGATTATAAATTACAAGTAAGTAAAGACCGTTCTGTGACCACTGGTTTCCTTTATTGGAACCGAGTTCATGGTGACGGATTCTCCAGAGGTGGTTACATTGATAATAATTACTTAAATCTTGATCGTTGGAATATTCAGAATATTTTAAACTTTAATAAAACTTTTGGAGCACACAATGTAAGTGCAGTATTGGTGAACGAGTACCAAAAGCAAAGAACAAACAGTTTCTTCGCTGATGGTCAAGGATTATCTTCTGATTTCTTTGGAGAAGAGGGAGTTATTTCAGGTTCTTACGCCACTCAACTATCAGGTGGAGGTGTTTCTGAAAATGGATTAATGTCTTACGCCGCAAGATTAAGTTATAATTTCGCGAACAAATATTTCATTCAGGGAACTATTAGAAGAGATGGTTTGTCCTCTCTTCCCTCTGCTAATAAATGGGGTAATTTCCCAGGAGCATCGGTTGGGTGGACTGTATCAAACGAAAGTTTTTTAGTTGATAATACCACACTTTCTGAATTAAAACTGAGAGCGTCTTATGGTAAAGTAGGAAACACAGATATCGGGAACTATCCTTATTTAGGACTTTATAACAGTTTTAAATATGCGGATTATAACGGTATTGGTTACTCGCAGGCAGGTAATGACGAATTGAAATGGGAAACTAATACCAAACAAAATTTTGGTGCTGACTTTGGCTTCTTGAGAAATAGAATTACACTAAGTGCAGATTATTTTATTAATGAAAATGACGGACTAATCCTAGCAGTGCCTTTGGCTCCTTCTTTAGGAGTTCCAGGGAATTCCATCAATAAAAACATTGGTAGTATGGAAAACCGAGGTTTTGAATTTTCTGCAAACGCCGACATTTTAAAAAGAGAAGATCTAAAATGGAACATCGGTGCTAACTTAACTTTAATGGAAAACAAAGTCACCGCTTTGGTAGATGGTAGCGATATTATTGGGTCTCAAAATTCAGAAACTGCTTATTTAATCAGAGAAGGAGAATCTTTAAGATCACTTTACGGTTATAAATACTGGGGTGTAAATGCTGCAAATGGTAACCCGGTTTATTACAAAGCAGATGGAACTTTAGTTCAAGGAAATATTGCCAATCAGGGTTACTATTTATTTGATCCTTCTAATCCTGGAACTTTAGGAAAAGCAAGTTCGCTGACGGGCGACGATAAAGAAATTCTAGGAAATACCCTTCCTACTTATTTTGGATCTGTGAACACTGCGGTACAGTACAAAGGTTTCGACTTTAGCGTAATGGCCAGATTTAGTGGTGGAAATAGTATTTATAATGTTACGAGAAGAGAACTACTGAATCAAGACTTCTACAACAACGGAACTGAAATCTTAGGAAGATGGCAAAGTGCCGCTAATCCAGGTGATGGTATGACCCCAAAATTACATGGAGGTAGAGGGAATTTCATTAACTTAAACGGTCAGGCAACTTCTCGATTTGTGGAGAAAGCAGACTTTGTAAAAATAGATAACATTAACTTGGGATACTCCATTGATCCGGGTGTGCTTGCAAGTGTAAATCTTACTAAACTTAGAGTTTATGGAGTGGTACAGAATGCGATCATGTTTACAAATTATAAAGGAATTGACCCTGAGATGGAAAATCTAGGAATGGATTACAATGCAGTGCCAAGACAAACAACAGTTTCATTTGGAATTAATGCAACTTTCTAAAAATTTATACAATGAATATTAAATATATTAAAACAAAAAAATACTTCTTGTCGTTGGCCGTTGCTGCCCTCACTTTAAGTAGTTGCAATCGCGACAATATTATGGAACTGCAACCTTACAATCAAATTAGTGAGGATGTAGCTTTTAGTTCGAAGGAAAATATCGTTCTTTCGGTGAACGGAATGTACCAGTCTGCCCAAATCGGTCAGTACAATAACGCGAATCCATCTTCAGCGGGTAGAGGATATCCTTTCGGTGCGGCGTATTATCAGCAAAATGATATGCGTGGTGAAGATATGGTTAACACGGCTTCTTTCTACGCGGTAACTTATACGGGAACTTGGGATCCATCGGGATCTTTAAATACCGTTTATTACTGGATCGATACTTACAGATTGATCAACAGAGCCAACCTTGTAATTGAAGGAGTTAACAAAGCAATTGCTAATGGAGTAATTTCTGAGACAGAAGGAAATGATTATGTAGGACAAGCCTTATTTTTCAGAGCTTTCAGTCACTACGAACTTTTAAATTTCTTCGCTAGACCTTACAAGCATACGGCAGATGCGTCTCACTTAGGTGTACCGTATCGATTAAAGCCAAGTAATTCTTTGGCGACGATAGAAGAAAATGCAAGTTTACCAAGAGGTACCGTAGCTGCAAACTACACGCAACTCTTAGCGGATTTAGATCAAGCGGAAACGTTGATGACTTCTAAAACAACCAGATCGGTGAAAAATGCAATCGTTTACGCTTGTAAAGAGGCAGCAATCGCTTTAAAAACCAGAGTTTATTTAAGCAAAAGTGATTTCCCGAAAGTAATTACTGAAGCAAATAAACTAGACGGACTTTATTCCTTAACTGCTGATCCTAATACGCCGTTTGCAAACAATTACGGCAACAGCGAAAGTATTTTCTCTTTAGAAAATTCTGCCACCAATAACCCAAGTGTGAATGGCGCTCTAGCTTCACAATATAACGGTAGAGGTTTAATCGCGATCAGTCCTGTAATCTGGAATCAACCTTCTTGGTTAGCAACAGATAAAAGAAGATCTGCCTCGATGGTGAGAGATGGCGCTGGTGTTTTATACACGAATAAGTACAAAGACACTTCTACACTTACAGATGCTTCACCACTTCTACGTTACTCAGAAGTTCTTTTAAACAGAGCGGAAGCAAAAGCGAGATTAGGAGACGCAACTTATTTAGCAGATTTAAATACGGTTAGAAACAGATCTTTGGCAAATCCAGCAACTGAGCAATATACTGCTTTTGGATCAGCTACTGCTGCAGTTAACGCTGTTCTTTTAGAAAGAAGAATTGAGTTTTTAGCAGAAGGACTTCGCTGGAATACCATTCATAGATTACAACAAGACAATCTTACACCAACATCAGGAATTCCACAGAAATACAGAAACGGACAAAACCCAACTCCATCTGATTACCAAATCGGAGTTCCGTATGTTTATAAGAGTACAGATGTTCCGGCTATTCCTTACGCAGATCACAAATACGTTTGGCCTATCCCAACCTTGGAAACAAGTGCGAACCCAGTTTTAGCTGCACAGCAAAATCCTGGTTATTAATGATTTTCATTTCTTAATCATCATATCAAGTTATTTTCAAGAGAAACCGCTAGCAATAGCGGTTTTTTTTAGATTAAAGTGAAGGCGACTGATTTCAGAGAAAATACCTTCCTTTTTTATTTGGTCATATTTCTTACATTTGTACACCAAACAGAAATAATGAGATATCTTCTTTTTTGTATCTTCTTTTTTGCTCTCGGGCTAAAGGCCCAAACTCTTAATAAAACCGATTCTAATCGCGTAAGACCCAGTGATACTTTAGTGATAGATTCTGGATTTAAAGATTCCTTAAAAATATTCAAGCCGACGATTTACGATTATACGTATCAAACGCAGTTTTCTGAAAAGAAAATATTTGATACTGCTTTTACGTACGATAAAACCT
Organism: Flavobacteriales bacterium; assembly: GCA_038242555.1. GTDB lineage: Bacteria > Bacteroidota > Bacteroidia > Flavobacteriales > Weeksellaceae > Kaistella. The sequence goes on from JBBSRZ010000002.1 coordinate 23,972, forward strand.
TTATTTTTTCACAGTTTAATAATCGAGATAATTTTGGTAAAATTCAGTTCGCCAATATTGGCTCCGGATTCAATGCTTTAGTATTTGAAATCGATACCGAACAAAATTTGTCTTTACTGCCGACCAATAAATCTTACTTTATTACGGGCATCAAGGATGTGAAATATTACGATGTAAAAACTCCAACGGCTGCTTTTATTTATCACAACTCTGCTCGAAACGGCGCCGTCTTACATTCAACATATACGCAAAATGTTGGCAAGGAATTTAATTTCGCCATCGAATATACGGGCCTTCGATCTCAAGGATTTTATCGAAATTCTTTAGCCGCTAATAATAACACGCAATTTTCCGGACATTATCTTTCTGACAGTGGAAAGTATGAAGCATTTGCGCACTTCACGCATCAGAATTTTAACAATCAAGAATATGGTGGAATACAAGATTTGGATTCATTTATGAATGGCGATTCTTATTTTAATAATCGAGAAAACTTAGAAGTAAACTTGAACGACGCTAACTCGAAATTTTCCTACCGCAGATATTATTTCAGCCAACAATTTAAACCGTTCGCTTCCGAGCGATTTCCGTTTAAAATACGGCACACCATTTTTCATCAGGGAAATAAATATTACTTTCAGCAATCAGATCCCGAACGTTTTTACTTTGAGGAATCTACCGAATTATACGATTATCCAACTTCCTCCAAAAAATATTCTAAAAACCTGAGCAACACGGTGAGCGTTCTGTTTGATAAAGAAAATTTCAAATTAGACGCCGGTGTTCGTTATCAAAACATTAAACTTGGTGTCGGCACTGCGTTTCCAGCCTCTCTGAATTTTCCGCAGGAATTGTCCGAAAACAGAATCGGTGCGGTGGGTAATCTATCGATTAATCTGTGGAATAAAATCGACCTTAAATCAAATTTAGAATTTTCGAGTGGTAAAGAATTTGGTAGCTTTATCAGATCCCAAAATCTCATGAGATTCGAACCTATTCCAGATTATTTCGTAAATGCAAAAGTGAACTTTCAATCTGCTTCGCCGAGTTTTAATCTATTGCTGAATCCGTCGGTTTACAAAAAGTTTAATTATTATTTAGACGATCCTAAAAATCAAACTATTACCGAAATTGGAGGCGACGTTAATTTAAAATGGTTCAAAAGCAAGGTCTTTGCAAATTATTTTCGGATTGATAATTATACCTATTTAGATGCTCAAGCTTTGCCACAACAAAGTTCGACTTCTTTAAATATTTCTCAACTTGGCGGCGAAGCAACTTTAAGTTATGGTAAGTTTCATTTAAATCCAAAAGTACTTTTCCAAAGTGCAATCGGAAGTAAAGATCTTTTGCCGATGCCCAACTTTGTCGGACGAGCCAATCTTTTTTATCAGACCAAAGCCTTTAAGGACGCAGCCGAAATTCAGGCGGGAGTAAAAGTGTATTACTTTACCAAATTTGCCTCACGCGAATTCTTTCCAGTCTTGAATGAATTTGTGCTTCCGGATGCCAATTCTTTTTCCATCGGTGGACAGCCAATTGCTGATGTTTATTTTAATATGAAAGTGAAAAGAATGTTTTTCTTCATAGAGGCGCAACATTTGAATAGTACTTTGCTGAAGAATAAATCCTTCACCGCACCTTATTATCCGTTATATGATTTCCGTTTAAATTTGGGAATTGTATGGTATTTATTTAGTTAAAAAATAATTTTGAAAAAACTCACGAACATTCCTTTTGTCGAAATTGAAAGCATTCCCTTGCTGATCAAAGATTTCCTAACGCAAAAAATTCCAGGCTTCGAAGCGAACTTTTTTAATGTAGAAAATATTGAAAAACAATTTCAATTTAAGGAGAAATCTTTTTCTTTAGACAAAAGAAAAGTCCTTTGTGAAGTTTTACAGAACCAATATACTGACTACCAACAATCGGATACGCAGCAATCAAATCTTCAGCACTTAGAATTAGAAAATACGTTTACTGTAACCACGGGACATCAATTAAATTTATTTACAGGACCCGTTTTCTTCATTTATAAAATTTTACAGACGATTAAATTAGCAGAATTTTTAAAAGGAAATTTTCCTGAAAAATATTTTGTTCCATTATTCTGGTTAGCATCTGAAGATCATGATTTTGAAGAAATAAATCACTTTAAAACCGAAAATAATTATTACGAAACTAAAGGAAAATCTGGTGGCGCGGTCGGCAGAATTTTAGTTGAAGATAATTTCTTTATTGCTCAGTTTGAAGAAGAATTTAAAGATTCGGTATTCGGTACAGAACTTATTTTATTATTAAAAAAAGCCTACAAAAAAGGTAACAATTTATCTCAAACGACCAGAATTATCGTGCAGGAACTATTTGCCGAATACGGTCTGTTAGTTCTTGATGCTGATGAATCGAAACTGAAAGCAGAAATGAAATCAGTTTTTAAAGATGAATTGCTGAATCAAAATTTATCTGAAACTACCCAAGAAACCGTCGATTTTCTGACTGAAAAATACGGTAAAGTTCAAGTAAATCCCAGAGAGATTAATCTATTCTATCTATCCGAAACTCGTGATCGAATCGCGTTCGAGGATGACCAATTTGTGATTGTTGATCAAGAGAAATCCTTTAGCAAAGAAGAAATCTTAGCCGAACTTGAAAATCATCCCGAACGTTTTAGTCCAAATGCGTTGATGCGTCCGGTTTATCAAGAAACAATTTTGCCTAATATCGCTTACGTTGGTGGCAATGCTGAAATCATGTATTGGCTGGAACTCAAAAATTATTTTGCAAAATTGAATCTTCCTTTTCCAGTTTTAATTCCCAGGAATTCAATGTTAATGATTTCTGAGAAAACGCTTTCCAAAGCAGAGAATCTAGGATTAGAAATATCAGATTTCTTCCACAATTTTGCGGGCGTGACGAAAGACATTTTGCTAAAGAATAATGAACTACTGCCAGTTTTAGTTCAGCAAGAAATTCAGTTAAAAGAGCAGTTTAAGGAACTGAAGGTAAACGCGGAAACGACTGATCAAACATTTGGTAATTTGGTGGAAGCTGAAGAAACGCGGCAGTTAAAATCATTCGGACGAATGAAGAAGCGTTTGCTTCGCGCCGAAAAAATTAAACAGAACGAGAAAGTGGAGCGTTTGGAAAAATTATTTCAGACGATTCATCCTGGAAATACGTGGCAAGAGCGCAACTATAATTTCTCCGTCTTTTACTCGGATTTGGGGAAAGAGTGGCTTTATAATTGTTACGACGACTTGAACGTTGAAAAGTCTGAATTAATAATTTATACTATTTAATTTTAAAGGAGTATTTTTGTAAAAATTTATCTTAGAGATGATTAAAAAGTTTTTTCTTTTAGCCGGTTTAGTAGCATTTTCAGGCTTGTCTGCCCAAAAAACCCATACCGTAATCAAGGGTGACAATCCTTACAATATTGCCAAAAGATATGGACTAACCGTAGATGATCTGGTAAAATTAAATCCTGCCGCGAAAGATGGAAAAGTGTCGATCGGCGACGTCTTATTAATCAATAAATCTGGCGCAGTTACGACCGAAACTAAATCAAAAACTTCTACATCTTCAAGTGCTTTAGGTAAGATTATTCTAAAGCCTAAACAAACTATTTACGGAATAACGAAGCAATATCAGATTTCAGAAGTTGACTTACGTAAGTTGAATCCGGAATTGGATGCTCATCTTAAAATCGGTGATGAAGTAACTTTACCTCTTGCAAGTATTCAAAAATTTGCTGATAGTGAACAACAAACTGTGACTACAAAGGTAAAAGAAACTGCGAAAGTAGAAACTTCTTCTGAGATTTCCACACCGGTCGAAATGGTCGAAAGCAAAGTAGCAGATAAGAACTCTTACACTGTAGAACCGAAAGACAATTATTACAAACTCACCCGAAAATTTAAATTGACTCAAAAAGAACTTTTTGTTTTAAATCCAGGTTTAGAAGAAAGCGGATTGCAAGCGGGAGCAACTATTCAAATAAATGGTGTGGGAATGAATCCACAGTCTACTTCTAGTTCCACAGCGACAACCGTTTCTCAAACTACTTCTGCACCATCTTATTCTACAACTTCGGTTTCAGATGATTATGTAACTTACACGGTACAGGCTGGCGATACTGTTTTTGGGATTTTAAATAGATTCGGAATTACCTTAGACGAATTATTGAGTTTAAATTCAAGCCTTTCTCAAGGATTAAAATCAGGAATGGTTTTAAAAATTAAAAAATTAGATGCTGCTTACGTTAAAAAGTCGGGGAATGAATTGAACGTGGTGCTTATGCTTCCTTTTGGATTTGATACTAACGATTCTAAATACAGAAATTTATCTCTTGACTTCTTGGCTGGTGCTAAATTAGCGATTGAACGAAATGCGAAAAACGGTCAAAGTTTAGATATTAAAGTAATCGATGCTGGAAACGAAAAAAGTTTCAAAAACTCTTTAACACAGATCAATCAGAATAATACCGATTTAATTATTGGTCCTTTCTTTAAATCCAGTGTTCTCGAAGTTTTAGATTACGTAAAAGTAACCAAAATTCCGGTAGTGGCTCCGTTTGCGAATACAGAAGATTTATTATCGCACAGTAATTTAATTATTGTGGAGACTAATGAATTTATCTACGCAGATCGAATTGTGAAAGAAGTAAAAGATGCTTTTTCCGATCAAAAAATATACATCGTTTCAGATGCTGACCAGACATTTGCTAAATATTTACAATCAAATATTGAAAAGCAAATTAAAAACGCGAAAGTAATTGTCGTGAAATCGGCTTCGGATATTCAGCCAGATCAAAATATGATGACGGGTCAACCCGCACCTATTATTGCAGTTTTAGCCAATAAAAGTGATGAGGCTGGCGATGCATTTGCAAATAGATTAATGACTCTTTCTAAAGAAGTGGTCGGAATAAAAGCGTTCAGTATGTATTACTCGCCCATTTTCGAAAAGAAAGAAGATGAATTAAGCCAGAGTAATTTGGTTTATTTAATGGATCGTAAAATTGATATGTCGGGCACTTTTGAAAAAGAAATTTTAGCAGCGTATAAATCGAAATATTGTAAATCACCTTCTAAATATGCGGTGATCGGTTTTGATGTCGTAAATGATATGTTGAGCCGCGAGAATAAAAAAGGAGAAATTTTCAAAGGAATGAATAAAGTACAAACGCAGTTAGCGACCAAATTCGAATTTGAAAAAACAAAAACGGGAGCGTACGTTAACAAAGGCTATAGAGTCGTACGATTATTTCCAAATTAGTAAAAAACACTCATGATCAATCAAAGTTTTTACTTTTAATTGATCTGTAAAAAATAATATGAAAGCACTTGTATTTCCTGGGCAAGGTTCACAATATGTCGGGATGGGCATTAACTTATACGACTCCCGCAAAGACATAAAAGATTTGATGGACTCTGCTAATAAAATTTTAGGTTTCGATATTCTGTCCGTGATGTTCAGCGGTACCGAAGAAGATTTGAAAAAAACTGAAGTCACCCAACCTGCTATTTTTATTTATTCTGTGGCGGCGCTTAAGGCCGCAGTAAACGGAATTGCCCCAGAAATGGTGGCGGGTCATTCTTTAGGAGAATTTTCAGCTTTAGTCGCGAACGGAGTTTTATCTTTTGAGGATGGTTTAAAATTAGTTTCTACGCGAGCGAAAGCAATGCAAGAAGCTTGTGATGCCAATCCAAGTTCGATGGCTGCGATTCTAGGTTTAGCCGATGATATTGTAGAAAGAATTTGTGAAGAAACTCCCGGAATCGTTGTTCCTGCAAACTATAACTGTCCTGGACAATTAGTTATTTCTGGAGAGACAACTGCCGTAGAATTGGCTTGTCAAAATATGAAAGAGGCTGGCGCAAAGCGAGCGTTAATGCTTCCCGTAAATGGCGCTTTTCATTCACCTTTGATGTTGCCCGCACAAGAAAAATTAGCCGAAGCCATTCACAATACCAAGTTTTACAAACCAACGATGCAGGTTTATCAAAACATTACGACCAGTGCGGTTAGTGATCCAGAAGAAATTAAACTGAATCTTATTGCACAATTGACGGGTCCAGTAAGATGGACGCAATCAATTCAGAATATGATCAAAAAAGGAGCAACTTCTTTTGTCGAAGTTGGACCTGGGAAAACTTTGCAAGGTTTGATCAAAAAAATAAACAATGGAGTAGAAGTTTCTTCTGCAATATAAAATCTCATGAGTTCGATTTTTTCCCACGGAAAATTATTGCTCACGTCTGAATATGTCGTCCTGGATGGCGCCTTGGCTCTTGCCGTACCTACAAAATGGGGGCAAGAGTTTTTTGTGGAAGAAACTTTAGATAAGAAATCAATAGTATATTGGACCGCACTGCATCAAGGCCAACCTTGGTTAAAAGTTACTATTGATTATGGAAAAAAATCTGTGCTTTCTACTAATATTCCCGATTCTTCGGAATTTATTCTAAAGGTTTTGATGAAAGTAAAAGAACTTTCAAATACTCAACTTCAGGAAGATATCTCTTATTCAATAACTACCGATCTGCAATTTCCAGCAGATTTTGGATTGGGAAGCAGTTCCACTTTAATGAATAACCTTGCAAAATGGTCTAGCATTGATGCATTTCAACTCAATGATGATTGTCTCGGCGGAAGTGGTTATGATATTGCCGTGGCGCAAGAAGAATCTGCTATTCTTTATCAAACTCAACCAGAAAGATTCGTTGAAAATGTAGATTTCAACCCGACTTTTAAAAAGGATCTAATATTTGTTCATCTTAATCAAAAACAGAACAGCCGCGAAGGAATTGATTTTTATCGCTCTAAACAAAAATCTCCGGATCTTATTGACCAGTTTTCAGATATCACAAAAAAGGTTATTGAGGCAAAAGTTTTAGCAGATTTTTCGGACTTAATGACGCTGCACGAACATCAATTAAGTGATTTTCTTGGCATTCAAACCGTGAAAGAAGAATTATTTGACGATTGTTCAACCTTTGTAAAAAGTCTTGGTGCTTGGGGTGGCGATTTTGTGATGAGTTCGAAATTTCCAGGTTATGAAACGTATTTTCGGGCAAAGGGTTTTTCAACTATTTTAACCTACGAAGAATTAATTAATTGATTCTCAATATATTATAAAATTAATATTTTCTTGCCCATTCTGACTAATGTCATTATTTTTATATCATATTTAATACATATTAATCAGTAAATTTGTTTTTTACTAAAAATCAGAAATATAAAGACGTTATGAAGAACATTAAAATTATCCAGCAACTGCACGATCTAGGGATCACAGGTTATGAAGAAGTATCTTATAACCCAACCTACGAAGAATTGTTTGTGGCGGAAATGTCGAGTAAAAATGAAGGTTTTGAAAAAGGTGACCTCACTGACTCAGGTGCAGTAGCAGTGAAAACCGGTGTATTTACCGGTCGTTCGCCTAAAGACCGTTTCATCGTAAAAGATGAAGTGAGCAAAGACACGATCCACTGGGATGGAAAAGTAAATTTACCGACGACTCCTGAGATTTTTGAAAGTTGCAAGCAGATCGTTTTAAAACAATTGTCTTCCTCAAAAAAAATATATGTAGTTGATGCTTTCTGCGGAACGAATCCTGATACCAGATTAAAAGTACGTTTTATTATGGAAGTGGCGTGGCAAGCGCATTTCGTAACCAATATGTTTATTCGTCCGTCTAATTTTGAATTAGAAAGTTTCGGAGAGCCAGATTTCATGGTAATGAACGGTTCAAAAGCAACCAATCAAAACTGGAAAGAGCAAGGCTTGAACTCTGAGAATTTTGTAATGTTCAACTTGACGGAAAAAATGCAGATCATCGGTGGTACTTGGTACGGTGGTGAAATGAAGAAAGGAATGTTCGCAATGATGAACTATTACCTTCCACTAAAAGGAATGGCTTCTATGCACTGTTCAGCGAACGTAGGTGAAGAAGGAGATGTTGCTTTATTCTTTGGTCTTTCTGGAACTGGAAAAACAACACTTTCTGCAGATCCAAAAAGATATTTAATCGGTGATGACGAACATGGTTGGGACGACAATGGAGTTTTCAATTTTGAAGGCGGATGTTATGCAAAAGTAATTGACCTGACTGAAGAAAAAGAACCAGATATTTTCAATGCGATCAGAAGAGATTCTTTGTTAGAAAACGTGGTTGTAGATGAAGATGGAGTTGCAGATTATACTGATAACTCTATTACAGAAAACACCAGAGTTTCTTATCCTATCTATCATATGAGTAAGATTGTTTTGCCATCGAAAGCAGGACACGCTAAAAAAATCGTTTATTTATCAGCAGATGCTTTTGGAGTTTTGCCACCAGTTTCTTTGTTAAATGAAGATCAGGCGCAATATCACTTCTTATGTGGATATACTTCTAAATTAGCGGGAACTGAGAGAGGAATTACAGAACCTCAACCATCTTTCTCTCCTGCCTTTGGTGAAGCGTTCTTAACATTGCATCCAACAATGTATTCTAAAACATTGATCGGGAAAATGAAAGAACACGGAGCAACAGCTTATTTAGTAAATACAGGTTGGAACGGAACCGGAAAAAGAATTTCGTTGAAGGATACACGAGCAATCATTGATGCTATTATTGACGGATCGATTGACACTGCAGAGAAAGTAACAATTCCTGTAATGAATCTTGAAATTCCGACAAAATTACCAAATGTGTCCGAAGGAATTCTAGATCCGCGTGATACTTATAGTGATGCCGCAGAATGGGAAACGAAAGCAAAAGATCTAGCAGCACGTTATATTAAAAACTTCGAGCAATACTGCGATAACGAAGAAGGTAAAAAATTAGTTGCGGCTGGACCTCAACTTTAATTCAATATTTTTTAATTAAATGTTCCCTCGGCGACTGCTGAGGGAATTTTTTTTTAATAATCTGCAGGAAAATTATCGTGTATTTGAAAAATAATGTCATTTATCTAATAAATTCGTTTTATATTCAATAATAATATAACTCATCTTTAGTATTAATGAATTATATTTACATTATAAAATATAGAAATGAAAAAGTTATATACCGTTTTAGTTTTAATAATCGCTTGCGAGGCTTTTGCGCAAAGCTCATATCAATTGTCATCACAAAGCATGGTTGTTAAATTACCACATAGAAGTGCTCATATATATCCCCCAACTGAAAAATCAATTGATGGAACCTCTTACCTTTATCCTGAATACGTGCTTGGAAAGGTTGACGGTTTTCCAGAGACTTATAAGATGAGGTACAACGCTAATTTAGATGAAGTTATCTTTAAAAAAGACAATACTGACTTAGCGCTATTAAAAGAAGAAATGTATGGAACTATAAACCTTACAGAGACCAATGAAATTTTAAAATTAGCAAATTATACGTATAAAAATACGGCTATTCATGGATATTTATTTGTTGTTGCACAAAACGAGAATTTAACTATTTATAAAAAATCGTCAATCATTTTTACGCCCTTTAAAGAATCAAAGAACTCGTATGATTTTGATAAACCAGCAGCATATGTAAGAGCACCAGATGTTTATTTTATGAAAAAAGGTACTTCTGATATCGTAGAATTGCCCACCAAAAAAAATAAACTAATTGCCCTGTTTCCTGAGAAGAAAGAAGCGATCAATCAATATTTTAAAGATAATACAGTGGACTTAACTGACAGTAAAGATTTACAAAAATTAGCAAAAATTCTTTAATCGAATTTCTTTTGAAATAATATATTTGCCCTTCGCTTTGAAGGAGAATTTTAATTCTCGAATTTTATAATATAGAACCAGAAAAAATATAATTTTGCTCTGGTTTTTAATAATCGGCTCTAATTCTTTAGACACCCATTTTACTTATATTTGCTTCAGTTATAGATTTTTAATATCTAGGCTAGGAATTTCTCTTCAAATTATTATATATGTGGTGGCATTATCTATTGGTTTTCTTAGGCACATTGTTATTTGACATTGTTCCTTTCCCTTTTCCACCGGCATTTACCATCATGGTGTTTTTGCAGATAATATATGATCTTGATGTTTGGTCAGTGATCTTTATTGGTGTTGCCGGGTCAGTTTTAGGCAGATTTATTCTACTGTTGTATGCACCCATGATTGCTGCTAAATATTTGAATCCTTCCAAAAATAAAGACATTCAATTCTTAGGTGATAAAATGACTCAAAACAAATGGAAAGGTCAACTCTTTATTTTGGCCTATTCCTTATTACCACTTCCGACTACACCCTTATTTTTAGGTGCTGGAATTTCGAAATTGAAAGCGATTTACATAATACCTGCTTTTATTATTGGCAAGTTCACGAGTGATACAATAGCCATTCACTTGGGTAAGTACGCATCTGAAAATGTTCAGAGTATCATCGATAACTCATTTTCCTGGCAATCTATAGCAAGTTTAACATTCAGTTTTGCTTTATTATTCTTCCTCTTTTTTCTAGACTGGAGAACATTAATTCAAGAAAAGAAATTTGTCGTAGACTTTAAAATTAGGAATTAATTTGAAGATAACTTTAGCAATAATGGAATGTTAAATTTCATTACTAAAGAGTTAAGTCCTAAAAAGTGATTTAATAAATTATAATCGGCATCGTTTCTAAGTCTATTATTCGCAAAAATCGCAGAAATGGCTATAGTTGGCGCAAGAATTGTCATTAATTTCCATCTTAAACCAACCTTCCTATTTTTATTTACAACGAAATCTTCCTTAAATGAGTAGAACAAAACTGACAAAACTAATTCTCTCGGCCAAAAATATTGGTGCCAATTCTTTATCCGAAGCTGCAGAGACAGATTTTGTTGATTCCTTCCCCGCAAAAACATTAGCGAAAATCACGAAAAGTAATTTACTTACTGCTGCAGTTTCCTCAAAATATGGAGGCCAGGATTTGGGCTTAAAACCTGGAACTAATTTCGCTTTGCTTTCCATTTTAAAATATATAGGCAGTGGCAATTTAGTAATGGGAAGAGTTTTAGAAGGTCATATTAATGCGCAATTATTAATCAATCAATTCGGCACTAAAGCCCAAAAGAAAAGATTCGCCGCCGATGCATTTGAAGGAAAACTTTTTGGCGTCTGGAACACTCAAGCGCACGACGGTACTTATTTATCCAAGAAAAAGAATGGCTTTTATCGATTGAAAGGTGCGAAGACTTTTGCAACTGGAACTGATTATGTTTCTCGTCCCATCATCACCGCTGCGTTGCCAAATGGTTCGTGGCAAATGTGTGTTGTTCCCTTAAATGAGGTCCGAACGAAAAGCGAAGATAGTTGGTGGAGTCCAATGGGTATGCGTGCGAGCAGAAGTTATAAAATGAACTTTCTTAAAACGCCTATTTCCCAAATAAATTTGCTAGGAAAACCAGATTCGTATTATAAACAACCCGCATTTAGCGGCGGTGCTATTCGTTTCGCTGCTGTACAATTGGGTGCTGTTGAAATGCTTTTTGATGAAACAAGGAAATATTTGCGGTGCTTAGGAAGAACTGGGGATGCTTATCAGAAAATGCGATTAGGAAAGATGGCCATTGCTGTTGAATCGGGAAATCAGTGGCTAGAAGAGGCTGCTAGACAAATGGATCTTTATATGATTAAACCTTCATTAAAAAATTCCGATCGATTCTTGGCTTTTGCAAACATGATGCGGACAGCTATAGAAGAAATTTGTACGCAAGTAATGGCTCTTTGCCAGAAATGTATTGGTGCTCGCGGTCTTAATAAACCTTATCATTTTGAACGGATTATCCGCGACCTTAACACTTATTTGCGTCAACCCGCGCCGGATGCTTCGTTAGAAGATGTTGGTCGATACGTATTGCAAACAAATATTTCCGCCAGTGAACTTTGGAGAAATCAGAAAAATAATAAAATCTAAAAAAGTGAAAGATCTTGATCTTCAAAAGATACCCTTAGCACCCGAGCAATGTGTTATGGGATTTGGTACCACATTAATTGTGGCTCCGCACGCAGATGATGAAAGTCTGGGTTGCGGAGGTGTAATTTCACTGCTTCGTAAATATGGTCAGACCGTTTATATTTTATTATTAAGTGACGGAACATTATCGCACCCAAACAGTGTAGAATATCCAAAAGACAGACTTCGGAAATTACGGGAAACTGAATTGCTAGAGGCGGCGTCAATACTTAACGTGCCAACAGAAAATGTTATTTTTTGTCGCTACCAAGATCGAAATGTTCCAAATACAACGAGCAAAGATTTCGAGGTTACTGTGAAAAGTATATCGAAAATGCTGGAAATGCTAAAGCCACAGAGCATCTTTGTGCCGTGGCGTCGGGATCCACATCCAGACCATCGGGCCGCTTTTCAATTGATAAACGCCGCTAATCCTCAGCATGCCAAAATATACGAATATCCTATTTGGTTGGAGGAGTTAGGTGAGTTGCAAGATGCTCCTAGCATTGAAGAAGTGATGCCTTTTAGACTAGATATTAAGACTGTTTTACAGCAAAAGCAAAAAGCAATTGGAGCCCACAGGTCTCAAACAACCGATTTGATCAGCGATGATCCAGCAGGTTTTACGCTTTCCAAAGAAATACTCGATCAATTTAATGTTCCTTACGAAACCTTTTTCATCTCAAAATAATGGAAAAAAAAACCACCTTAAATTCTGAATATTTCAAAAAAGTATATGCTGCAAACGATGATCCCTGGAATTTCGAAACCAGTAAATACGAAGCGGAGAAATATGCCGCAACTTTAGCATCGCTGCCAAAAGACTCTTATGATAAAGGTTTAGAAATCGGTTGTTCGATTGGTGTACTTACTCTACTATTATCGCAAAGATGCAAACATCTTTTGTCAACGGATATTTCGCAGAAAGCGTTAGATCAAGCTGCAGGACGATGCAAAAAATTGAAGAATGTATCTTTTGAAAAGATTAGTTTCCCTAAGGAACTGCCCAATGATCAATTTGATTTGATAATGATTTCAGAGGTTGCTTACTATTTATCTCTAGCAGATTGGGAATTAGCAATGACTCGTTTGTATGCAATCATGCAACCGACCGCAAATGTTGTTCTCGTGAACTGGCTACCAGAAGTTCACGATTATCCTCAAACCGGTGATGAGGTCCATGAAAGTTTTGCAAAATTTATGGAAGATAAAATGACCAATGTTTTCAATAGTAGAGCAGAAAATTATCGAATTGATGTTTGGGAAAAAACCGAGGCAGAATAATTAGCAATTGCTTTCTGTAAATCCATAATGACCTCATCAATTGCTGCATTTGGATATTTCTTTTTCCAGTTTTGCTCGTGCAGTTTAATAACTTGGGCGTACCATTCTCCAAAGTATTGACTTGAATTAAAATTATTGTAAAGTTCTTCTTCGATCGTGTAATCAAATTTGATTTTCTTTATTTCTGTATAAAAGTCGAAATCACGATTTTGCTTAATTTCCCATAGATGCATTAATTCTCGCTTGAACAAAAATCGCTCTACAATTGATGGGCAAGATTCGACGTAATAATTAGAACAATCCGTTTCTGAATTTTTCCACAAGTTGAGCTGATAAGATAGACCAATTTCTGCCCTTCCTACGCATCTGGCCGATGTGTGCACAATCACCTTATTACTATGCCGCACCTTTGCATCGAGTTGTTGAAGCCTGTCAAAATAAGCACAATCTTCAAGATAAATAACGTCGGGAATTCCTCCGGATTTTTTATAACAATCGGTTGTCATCGCAAAACTGCCATTAAAATGCTGATGATGTCTTGGCGATGGATCATGCGAACTGTCGATTATTTTCGCCTCTAATTCTGTCACTAAAAGATGATATTGTTCGTCTTTAAAATGAAATGCGGACGTTAACTCATCTAAATAGTTTAACTCTTCTGGACAAAGAAGAATTCTTCCGCCAACCGCATCGGCACCATTGTCAATTTCTGCTTCATTTTGTGCGATCCAGTCTGGAGCAACGGAAGTGTCGCCATCGGTAGTCATAATAATTCCGCCATCATTTTGGCAAAGTCTGTTGTACGCAACTTCCTTAAGCAGTCGCCGAACATAACCAATATTCGCTTGAGTTGGAGGCAATGTAACTTCTTCTAAATAAATCTGAAGTGCCGGATATTTTCGTTGAAAATCTTTAATAAGTTCGACAGAATTGTCGGTGCAGTTGTTGGCTAAAATTAGAATTTCAAATTTTTTAAAATTGAAAGGAATGTGCAAAAGATCAACCTGGACCGAGAATGCCTTAAGCGTTTTTACAATATAATCTTCTTCATTCTTGACCGGAATGACGATGCTTACCTTTACTTCAGGTAAGATTTCGAAACTCGAAAATGGAGAAATATCACACAGGTCAATTGGATTATTCATCAAGTATCATTAATAAAAGCGCAACAAAAAACAATCTTTGAACGCTTATTTTATTAGTACTAAGATAAAAATAGTTCAGGAATCAGAAAAACAATTGAAAATAACTTCAAATACCAGAATAAGTTGGTGTACTTTTTTAATTATCAAACTATGGAAGTTTCTTTTTATCTAATCGATGGTTTTCAAAGAGTTCCATGGCTGCTTTTAACATTCCGATAAGTCCTATTCCCAGAACAATGATGCCAATGGCTAACTTGCTTAAAATTTCATTACTAGAAATATAAAGTCCGACAAAACCAACAAGAATAAAGAATACTGCCGTCATCGCCATTAGAATTAAAAAGATTTTACCCTTTTTCGGATTTTCCCAAATTCTTTTTGAGAAGTCATCTTGTGTCCTTGTAGTGTCTTGCAAAGTAGATAAACTGATTCCCAGACCCATAAATATCAGCGCAAAATTGCAATTTTCCCACATCGTATCAAACCCGACAAAATAAGGTTTGATGACATAATATAAGGCAGCGAGCATTGCGGGATACTGCAGATAACTTATTATTTCAAAAGTTCTTCTAGGATTAAACATGTATTTATATTAAAGTTGATCTCTATTTCGATATGTTACATTATAGAACTACCCTTTCCTACTGAAATAGATGAATAAAAATAGCAATAAAAAAAATGAATTAGTTATTTAGAAATAATAATTTCTCTGCTATAATAATCTAATGTATTCATTTAGAAGAATCACAAAAAATTGGAAACAAAAATAACCTACTGATTAACAGCGGGTTATTTAATAAAAAGTGGAGTTGGAGGGATTCGAACCTATTGTCTTTCAATATAGTTGATTTTACATAAACTTACTATATATCAATATTTTACATATATTTGCATAAGTAGATATATGTATATTTTATGTCTAAATATAGAATAAGTAGCACCTAAATTAGCACCTATGAATTTTACCTACAAATTGAAGGAACCCAAATCAGACAAGGAAACTTTGATTTATTTTCGGTCTTACTTCCTAAATGAAAATAAAAATTTCATCTATTCTACGGGTGAAAAAATTAATCCTTTAGAATGGGATTTTGAGAACAGGCAACCAAATGACCTAAATGGTAGAACTAAAAGGGCTGAAAATCATAGAAGTATAAAAAAGCAATTAGATAGATACAGTAGTTTCTTTACAGAAATTGTGAATAGGTACAAAAACATTAATGAAGATCTCACTTTAGAAATTATTCGTCAAAGATTTAATGAAGAGTTTAAAAAAATAAAATCAAAAGATGATTTTTTTAGAATCTATGATGAATTTATTGTAGAAAAGGAAAATGATTTTTCAGGAAATGCAATTTCGAATTCAACCCTTAAACGATACAAATGCAATAAAACGTTACTCGAAGATTTTCAAACCAAAACAAAGCATAAATTATCTCTGGGTAAGTTTGATGAAAATATTTATAACCTATTTCTAAAGTTTTGCGTTGAAGAAAGAGAACATTCAGTAAATACTGTTCATAGAAATGTTGGACTTTTAAAAACATTCCTTCTATGGTCTTTAAATAAAAAGTACAGTTTTAATAACAGTTTTGTAAATTTCAAAAAACCTCCAAAATTTAGAACTGATGAAATTGCACTCAACATTGAGCAAGTTGAAGAAATATATGCACATGATTTTTCTAAGAATAAGAAGTATGAAAGAGTTAGAGATTTATTTGTATTCGGATGTGTTACCGGAATGCGCTTTGGAAATTATAGCACCATTTCAAAAAATGATGTTCAGGGTGAATTTATTCGAGTAATTGATTTAAAAAGCAAATCAAAGAACCTTTCGATTCCCTTAAATAATATCTCAAAATCTATTTTGGAAAAATATGAATATCAACTGCCAAGCATTTCAAATCAGAAAATGAATGAGTATATAAAAGAGGTTTTTGAAGAATTGAGATTTACTGATGAAATTAAAAAGACAATGAAGTATGGCGACCAGTTAGTTGAAAAGAATACGGAATTTTATAAAAGAATTTCATCGCACACTGCACGAAGAAGTTTTATTACAATCATGAAAAATAAACGAGTGCCGGACAAAGTTATTATGAGTTACACTGGGCACACCAGTTTAGAGGTTTTCAATGCTTACTATAGACCAAGTGAAGATGACAAGGTTAGTTATATGAATGAAGTTTTTAAATAATTATGGACGAAAAAAAATTATATGGTCGGTGGTTTCTTTGGGATGAAATAATTGGTTTTCCGATGATGATATATTATTGGATAAAAGGAGAAAAAATTCGAAAAATGTTAGAGAACAGAATAAATAATGCAAAAGAAAAAGCCAAGAATATTACTCTAACAGAAAAAGTAAAAAATGAATATCTGATTGAATATGAAAAATTAAATAATTTTTTTAGTTTAAATTTTAAAGAAATAGACAAGTCTCAAAATCATAATTTTCAAGAAAAAATTAATTATTGTTTACAGGAATACAAGAAAGAATCTTCCGGAATTTTAAGTTCAAGTAATTTAATGAAGTTGCAAGAGAATTTCTTGAACGGAGCAGAAACTACCCTTTTTCTATATTTTTCATTAGATCAAAAAGTTAAAAGAGAAATTAGATTGTCTGATATTATAATAGGAGATAATAATTCAAAATTTTTTATTGATTTTCTGAAAAAGAAAAAATTTATTGATGAAAATAACAATCTTGTAGTGGATCAGAAATCTTCGTTTATAAGAATACATCGGTTTTTAAAAGACAATCACATAATTAATTCAGATTTTCAAGACAGCACTATCATTGAAGCGATGGAAAATGAATATAACACCAATTTTGATAAAGGAACTTTCTCTAGGGCAATAACCGTTAAACCCACTGATTTTGAAGAAAGTATATATATGCAATTATCAAAAATGTTTGATTTTAAGTATTAAATTTTACGAAATTGAGTAGAGTTGCATAAATAATTATCTCAATCACACACTTTTGCTGGTAGAAATTTTAAATACATAAAATTATGCTAGTAAATCCATTCCAAACAATTCTAGATGAATTAGGTGAAGTAAAACAACTTTTACACTCCATTCAAAAAGAACCAGAATTAGAACTTAAGAAAAAATTCTACTCATTTAAAGAAGCGTCAGAAATTCTTAAAGTAGATTACCAAACTGTACGGTCACACGTTCTAAAAGGCAACATCAAAGCCGAGCAATTAGGTAGATTCTATAGAATCAACCATTTAGATTTGATGGCAGCATTAAAAGATGTGAAATCACTCAAATACAAAAGATAAGCACCACAATTACGATTTGTGGTGCTTTTTGGTTTTTATTTCTAACCTAGAAATATGATCACAAAAGTTATTCATATTTCAGAATATCAACAATTTATGAATGATACAGCAATTAAATTATCTGAAATGTCAGAAAATGAATTTCAATTAGGATCAACCAATATTCTCAACGGTTTAAAAGAGGGTTTTAAACTTGTTTCAGGCAAGAATATATTCCCTGGAGGTATTTTTCCACCAATTATGCAGAAACTTATAAGAGAATTAGAAACAACCTTAAACTTTTCTCCAGATTATACATCGGCTTCCATTTTATATGCGGTTTCGGTTTCGATTGGGAATAAAATTCAACTGAAAGTAAAAAACAGTTGGTTGGAAAAATCGAATTTATATGTGGTTCTCGTCGGCAGAACGGGCGATGTAAAAAGCCATTCTGTTTCATTTTGTCTAAATCCTTTAATGAAATTGGATAAGCAGAATTTTGAGCAATATCTCCTTAAGAAAAAAGAATACGAGCAATTACCAATTGAAGAAAAATCTAAAACGACAGTTCCGGTTCTTCGTCAATTATTGTTGAATGATTTTACACCTGAAGCATTTGTAAAAGCACATTATTTTAATCCGAGAGGAATTGGTTTATATACTGATGAAATTGCAGGTTTTTTTAATTCCTTCAATCAATATCGGAAAGGAAGTGAGGAAGAATCCTATTTGTCGGCTTGGAGTGGTAAGCCAATTATAAAAAATAGAATTTCTGGTGATGAAATGAGAGTTGATAATACTAAAGTAGATATTATCGGAACCATGCAGGAAGGTATTTTATCTAGTGTTTTTCAGTCTAATAAAATGAAAAATGGGTTTATTGATCGTCTTCTTTTTGTGTTGCCACATAAATACGTGGATAATAAATGGAACGATCTGGATTTAGATGAGAAATATATAGAATGGTATTCAGAATTTATCAGTAAAATTTATAACCTAGCCGAGAATTCAGAAGTGATACTGGAATTTCATCCCGAAGCAAAGAATTATTTATACAAATGGCAGAACTGCCAAAAAAACGATTTTGATTTTGAATATCAGAGAGGCGTTTCCGTGAAACTCCAACAATATGTTTTGAGATTTTCAATTCTAATCGAAGTGATTCATGCTGTTTGTAATGATGAGAAACTTCAGTTGATCTCCTTAAAAACCCTAAAATCTGCGATTAAATTACGAGATTATTTTTTTGAAAATGCAGTTCGTGTATTTGAAATCATTGACAACACGTACTATGACTCGCTCACAGAAATTCAAAAAAATGTCTTCGACAAACTCCCGCAGCAGTTCAAAACCGGAGAAGGAATTGAAATGATTTCTAAAGAAGATTTGATGAAAATTAGAAGTTTTAAAAATTTTCTAAAAGATGAAAAACTTTTTAAAAAAATCGCTCATGGGATTTATGAAAAACAAGTTTTTTAGAGGTTATCATTCATCTACTACTGCACTATTTGCACTATTGCACTTTGAGTTTTAAAATACTGACTATCAGATATTTAATTACAATATAAAATGCAATAAAGTGTAAAAAGTGCAAAATGAATTTTTTTAAAAGTGCAGAGAGTGCAATCAAAGTGCATCGAAAAACACACGTCAATTACCGATGAATAAAGGAAAGTGCAGAAAATGTAGAAAGTGCAAGCATGAATAAATACAAGTACATTTTAGATCCGGGTTCAAAGAAATACAAATGTCCCAAATGCGGTAAGTTTTCGTTTGTGATTTTTCTTGATTCTGAAACCGGAGAGATAATGGAAAATTACGGAAGATGCGACCGAGAAACTAAATGCGGTTTTTTTCATCATCCTTCTAGAGATGGATTTAAAAACCAAAAGAATTCTGAAATTTCTAATACTGGTTTTATTGAAAGTTCTCCTTCATTTCATAAAAATGATTTGGTTGAATTATCAATGAATGGTAATAATAATTTCTTCAAATATTTAAGATTTTTATTTGGCAATCAAAAAGCGAGCGAAGTTAAAAAAAAGTATAAAATTGGAACACTTGCCGAATTTAATTTTGGAACTGTTTTTTGGCAAATTGATGAGCGAAAAAAAGTAAGAGCAGGAAAAGTAATCCAATATTTTGAAACTGGAAAGCGGACGAAAAATATTACATGGATGCATCAATTTTTGAAGAGGAAAAATGAAATTTCAGATTATAATTTATCTCAATGTTTGTTCGGATTGCATTTGACAATTGATGACAAAACAAGTGTAGTTGCTTTAGTGGAATCAGAAAAAACAGCCTGTATAATGAGTGCCATATTTCCAGACTTTTTATGGATGTCCTGTGGTGCAAAAGGAGAGTTTAAATTAAGAAAATTAGAAGCAATTAAACATCGGAAAATTATCGCATATCCCGACTGTGAAATTCAAAAAAACGAATCAACTACATATCAAGATTGGAAAAGAAAAGCAGAAGGTTTTAATGCAAATGGATTTGATATTTACGTTTCTGATTTGCTTGAAAAGGAGACAACAGACCAACAGAAAAAGGACGGGATTGATATTGCAGATTTCTTTATGAAGAAATTGTACAAAAATAAGTAAAAACGGTTTTTATATCGAGATGTGCTGATTGCGCTACAAATCGTTCCGACTTTGCATCTTATCAGCGTCCCGCTTTTTCTCCCGATGGTCAAAAAAGGAAAAATTGCTTCACAATTTTAGAATAAAAAGTAAACAAATCAAATATGAAAGCGACATTAATAAATCTTGTAAATAAGCACAGATGAAGTTTGGGAGATTCCATATGACCGTAAAAATATAAATAACTACATATGAAAAATAAGGAATTTCGGTTCAGAGTTTCACCTCTTGAACATCAAATTATTATAAACAAAATCTCAAAAACAGGTCTGTCAATTTCAGAATTTATGCGCAGACTTTCTTTGGATTTAGAACTCAAAAATAAACTCACACCAGATGAAATTGAATGCTATAAAAACCTCTCAAAATATGCAGATAATTTCAGGAGAATTTCTAATTTATTTAAACTCGGAGATGTTACTGGAATGAAAAATGAAACGCTGGAAACTTCAAGAATAATAAGAAAACATTTAGAAAAATTGAGATAAAATGATAGGCAAAATAAAATCGTGTATAGGTGGTTTTTCACTTTTTAATTATGTGATTGATGATGAAAAAGGCACGGAATTATTGAGAAATAATCTTTGTGGAGAAAATCCAATAGAACTTATGAGAGAAATGCAAATTATTCAGAATTTGAATCAAAAAGCTACGAACAAATTGATTTCAATGGTGCTTTCTCCACATGTTGATGACGGTGGAAAATTGAGTAAAAAACAATTGCAAAACCTCACAAAAGAATTTCTGAAAGAATTAGAAATTGATGCAGATAATTCTCAATTCATTGCCTTTTTGCACACAGAAAAACGGCATCGGCATATTCATATACTGTTTAACAGAGTAGATGAAAATGGGAAATTATTGAAAGATAATTACATCGGAAAAAAAGCACAATGGGCTGCACACCGAGTTGCAGAGAAAAATGGATTGATTTCAGCGAAACAAATAAGAATTGATAAAATAAAAGAGGCAGAACAAATTCAATCTGGTTCCAAAAATTTAAGAAAGGAAATCTATCAAAAGCACCTTAATGTTATAGCAACAAAGCCAAGAACAATGGAAAAATATTTATCTGAAATGCTGAAAAAAGGCGTGAAATTCATTCCGACAATTAATAAGCAAGGCAAATTACAGGGTTTTAGGATTCGAGATATGGAAACTCAAACAGAAATGAAAGCTAGCGAAGTTCACCGAAATATGGGGCTGAAAAATCTCTTGGATTCTGGATTATTTTTCGAAAATAGAAATGAAGATTTAAGTATTCCAATGCGAGAGTTTAATCAAGCAAGTTTTCAGAAAGTTGAAATAGAACTTGATGCTGTGGAAAAGAAAAAAAATAATTTCCAAGAATCCATTTTGAAGTCAAGTCCATACATCGTTGATCACACTGCAGATGAATTAAAGAGAAAACGTAAAAAAATATTTAGAAGATAATATGGCACAAAAACTGAAATCACAAGATTTGATGGAACTCTTCAATGAGAAACTTGATATAGCAATTGAGAAATTCGATTTGAATGAAAAAATAATTACCACGGTTAATAAAAAATTGGAAGAGATTAAAAATTCATCTCTTAAAGTTGAGTATGAACCGCTGGGTACAGTAATTCTAGAAAATGCAAGAATGTTTAAGGAGCACAGAAGTGAATTATTAAATATATTTGAAAAACAGATTTCCACGATGAAAGTTGTTGCTAAAGAAAAAGAAAAATATCAATTTTATTTTTATGGTGCTCTGACTGTTCTTTCATTTTTATGTACCGGTTTTCTTTCTTATGGTATCGATCAACATTACGAGAAAAAGGATGCTGAAAGAAAATTAAAATTTTATTCATCAGAAACATACAAAATGAATAGTTATCTGAAAGAAAAAAAATTATCAGAGAAATATGAAAATTGGGTGGAAAGTAAAAAAAATTCTAAATAAGGAATGGATTTACAATGAATTTATAAAGAATAACTTTAATATAAATCTTTCGGTAATTTTCCTCTAATTATTTAGTAACAATATTTCGAATTCCTAATCTAGTTTTCTATGAATAAGGGCAATATGATCATTATTTTGAAATTAAGCAGTCGACTAAACTTCGTTATATTTACAAATAAAATGTTAAAATAATTAAAATGGATGATAATTTGGACGTAACTTTTTCATTGCAGGCAATCTTAATTAAAATTGATTTCCAACCGTGTGATTTAGGTTTCCAATTTGATTTCGGAAATTGCGTTTTAAAAGCAGTTGTAGGAGTAAATGAATATTTTCAAGAGGGATTTAATTTTTTTGGAAATTTTAGTACTGAAAGAACATCGAAAATGTTCGCTTTTTTTCTACCGAAAGATGTAGCGTCATACGAGCAAGGTATTGCACTAATTGCTTATTATTTAAGAAATACTGAATTTCAATTCAAACCTAAATGGTTGTCTGATGGACTAGAACTAAATGGCTACTTACCATGGAAAATAGAATCCAAAGCGTATAACGAAAAACCTTCTGTAACAGTTGAATCTGAATGGTTTCGAGTTTTGGTCAAAAAAATAAGGTTACTTATACCTACTTCAAATGACGAGGATTTTACGAAATTTTCTTTTGATGGGACGGTTTTAAAAGTTCAATGTAATTATGAAATCTTTGTAATCGCAGGTGAAGGCAAAAATTGGGAACAAACCGCAACTATAAAAACTAAAAGTTTAGATTTCCTACCAAAAAGATTCCAGAATGGTGATATAGTAATCAGTATTTGGGAAGGGAGGCTTTCAATCGGGAACAGGAGTTTCGCTATGATATCAGAATCTTGAATTAAACAAAATATTAATTTAACCGATTGCTTACTTTAAATAAACTAAATAAGAGATTTCTAATTTTAATAATTGTATTCAGTCAGCAAAACTATATCTAATTATCAATCTCACTTATAGATTTGTCGATCCTTTTCGTATTTTTACGCATTAACAATATTTTGCTTTTAAAAATTAAAAGAAAAATATAAGTCCAGTTAAACACACCAGAATAATAAAACAAAATGACCGACAATTTAGAATTAGAAAAAACCCTTTGGCAAGCCGCCGATAAACTTCGGAATAATATGGATGCTGCTGAATACAAACACGTTGTATTAGGTTTAATTTTTTTAAAATATATTTCTGATGCTTTTGATGAATTATACAACCAACTGGAAACAGAGAAAAACGAAACTGGTGCAGACCCAGAAGACAAAGACGAATATACTGCAGAACGAGTTTTTTATGTACCGCCTTCTGCTCGTTGGAAATGGTTGCAAGGCAGAGCAAAACTACCTACAATTGGAAAAGATATTGACGATGCGATGGATTCCATTGAAAAAGATAATCCAACATTAAAAGGCGTTTTGCCAAAAGATTATGCCCGACCTGCACTAGATAAACAAAGATTAGGAGAATTGATTGACCTTATTGGCTCTATCACTTTAAGCAGGGGAAAAGAAGCCAAGGGAAAAGATGTTTTAGGTTTTGTGTTTGAATATTTTCTCGGACAGTTTGCAGATGCAGAAGGAAAAAAAGGTGGACAATTTTATACACCGCAAAGCATTGTAAAAATTTTAGTTGATATGCTTGCACCTGAACCCGAAAAACGAGTTTATGACGGTGCTTGTGGAAGTGGTGGAATGTTTGTGCAAAGTGAACGCTTCATTGAAATGCACGAACACCGCAAAGGTAAAATTTCCATCTTTGGACAAGAGAGCAATCCAACTACATATAAATTGGCAAAAATGAATTTAGCCATTCGTGGGATTGATGCCAAAATAGAATTGGGAGATACATTAATGAACGATAAATTTCCTGAATTAAAAGTAGATTATGTCATTGCAAATCCACCTTTTAATGTCAGCGATTATAACATCAATAAAGCCGAAACCCATAAATGGAAATATGGCATTCCGCCCACAGGAAATGCCAATTATGCTTGGTTACAATTATTTATAAGCAAATTAGCGCCTTACGGAACTGCAGGTGTTGTACTAGCAAATGGTAGTATGAGTTCTGAAATATCTACCGAAGGAGAAATTCGTAAAGAATTAATTGAAAATGACGGGGTAGATTGTATGGTTTCTTTGCCTTCACAATTATTTTACAATACACAAATACCCGCTTGTTTGTGGTTTTTGGCTCGTAATAAAGAAGGCAATAGCAAATTTAGGAATCGTAATAATGAAATTCTTTTTATTGATGCCCGAGAATTAGGCACTATGATTAGCCGTAAACAAAAAGAATTAAGCGATAAAGACATTGCTAAAATAGCAGACACTTACCACAATTGGAGAAGCAAGACCGACTATGAAGCCAATTACAAAGATATTGCAGGCTTTTGCAAATCTGCCAATATTCAAGAGGTGCGTAAAAATAATTACATACTTACACCAGGAAGATACATTGATTTTAAGCAGGTAGAAGATGACGGAATTGCATTTGAAGAAAAAATGGGTTCTTTAACTGTTTTATTAAAAGAGCAGATGCAGAAAGCAAAAGAATTGGATGATGCCATTAAAGTAAACCTCGCTAAAATCGGCTATGAGTTATAAACTAAAAACATTAATAGTTTTTGATACCAATTCTCTACGAAGTACCGATGCGGGCGAAGTAGCATATAGTTTCTTTGCTTTTGGAAAACCGTTTCAAGTGATTGAAGAATATATTGTAGATAAAAATCTGAAAGATGATATTCAAATAGCAATACCAACTTGGGCAATTGAGGAATTGAAAGACCAAAAAGTTTTACAATATAATAAAGACTTTAAAGATTTTGAAAAATTATCAAAACGTCTTGCTGGGATGCCACATATTCAAGAAATTACTTTGCCAGAAGAGGAGTTTGATTGCAAAGGTTTTATCCAAACAAAATCCGAAGAATATTTAACTACCAAAGAATTAGTTTTACTTGAAATAAAAGAAGAATTGGCAAACACCATATTGCAAAGTATGATGAAAAGGGTAATGAAAGAGCAAAACAAAAAACAACCATTTGCTCACGCAGGAAAATATAAAGATGCAGGTTTTAAAGATAATATTGTTTGGGAAAGTTTAATGCACTTTGAAGGAATTTCAGAATTTGATAAAGTTATATTTCTCACTAGAGATAGTGATTACAATGCCAATTGCAGTTTAGAGTTTAAAGAAAAATGGAATAAACACTTTGTATTGGTTTCTGATGAAAATAATGCCCTTGTAGAAATACAAAAAGACTACGAATTATATATTAATGAAAGAGCCATTTACGATTATGCACAGACAGAGTATTTCAAAGATTATTTAAATGATGATTTAATATTAAAGTCTGAAATTATTTTTGAAGGAGAAAATTATAAAATTGAAAATTTTAAGTTGCTTGATACTTGTACTCATATCACGAGAGTTCCACCTAATGATTTGATGATGGAGAGTCTTTTCATTGATTCTAAAATACAAATTTTCTTTACAGCAAATGGTGAAAAGATGGAGCAAACGGTTACAGCCACAACTTCATTTGCAGATGAAGAAACAAAAGAAATTATTGATACCATTTACGATACTGAATTAATATGATTGAATTAAAAAAATATAAACTTGGTGATTTAGGTTTCTTTTTTGGAGGTGTTACTACAATTAGTAAAGAAGATTACGGACACGGCACACCATTTTTACCCTATAAAAATGTTTATAAAAATTCTAAAGTCAATGTGAACGAGTTGGAGTTGATGAATATTAAACCGCAGGATATTGAAAGGCGTTCTGCCATTTATGGCGATATTTTTTTTACTGCATCTTCCGAAACACCAGATGAAGTAGCAATGTCTTCCGTACTTTTAGATGATGTTGAAAATCTAACATATAATGGTTTTTGTAAGAGGTTCAGGTTAGATGATTTTAATATTTTGCTTCCCGAATATGCAAGATATTTATTTCGTGATGTAAATTTTAGAAGAGAAGTTTATCAACTTGCAACGGGAGATATCCGTTTTAACATTAGCCAGCAAAGTTTAGCAAATATTGAAATTGAAATTCCAGATTTAGCAACACAGAAAGAAATTTCAGAAATCCTTATTAATATTGATGACAAAATAGAAGTAAACCTAAAAATGAACCAAACATTGGAGGCAATGGCGCAGAATATTTTTAGAGAATGGTTTGTAGATTTTAAATTTCCAAATTTTGATGGAGAGTTGGTAGATGGTTTGCCCGAAGGTTGGAGAAAATGTAAAGTTAAAGATGTTTGTGAGGCAAATTCGTCTACATTAAACTCAAAAGATTTAATTGATGAAGTCCATTACATTGAAATATCAGAAGTTGACCGAGGAAGTGTTAAAAATATTGCTGTCTATAAAAGAGGAGAAGAACCAAGTAGAGCGAAAAGAAAAATTCACCATGGTGATACAGTTTTGTCAACTGTACGCCCGAATAGGGGTTCATATTTTTTAGCACTTTTTCCAAGTCAAAATTTAATAGTTTCGACCGGATTTGCGGTTTTTAGTCCAATATCAGTTCCTTATTCATATTTATATATTTTATTAACTAATGATGAGCAATTAGAATTTTATGGAAAAATGGCTGATGGTGCGGCTTACCCTGCAATCAATCAATCTATCGTTATGAATATAGATATTGATCTACCTACCAATGAGGTGCTTGAAATGTTCCATAATGCTTCTAGTAATTTATTTGAAAAAATCTTTAGAAATTTGGAAGAGAATAAAAATTTAACTGCTACTCGTGACACTTTATTACCAAAGTTAATAGGTGGTAAAATTGAAATAAAATAGTAACCCGTGAGAATAATAGTTTTACAAGGAATGCCAGATAAAGGAAAAACAACCACCCTAAATTTTGTTTGGGATTTACTTGTGCTAAATGGTGGTATTTCTACCAATCGTCAAGTCATTGGAAACCCAATCCAAAATGATTTTTCAGATATTGTTTTTAGAGGAACACAACAAATTGCTTTTTTCACAATGGGTGATTATTCTAATGATTTAGCCAAAGCCATTTATGATTATGACCGTCAAAATGTAGATGTTTTAGTTTGTGCATTAAGCACGAACAACGCAAAAATTAATGCCAATAAAGCATTAAATCGCTTCAACACTACACGTTTAAATAAGTCGGTTGCTTTAAATAAAATTTATGAATCAGCACTAAATACAACAGATGCGCAAAATATATTTAACCAAATTTAACTTACAGATAGTGTAACTTAAAAACAAAACAAGTACCTTTGCAGTGGATATAAAATTTGGACAAAAGAAATTATTAAAATTAGCCAACGACCCCAGAAAGTGTAAACAAGAAATGGGCGAAAGAAGAGCAACCCTCTTTTTAAAAAGATTGACTGATTTGCGAGATGCCGAAACTTTGGAAGAGGTAAGACATTTACCAGGTCGATACCACGAACTAAAAGAAACTCGAAAAGGACAATGGGCTTGCGATTTAGACCATCCCTACCGTCTCATTTTTATGCCACAAGACAATCCTATACCTAAAAACGAAGACGGTCAATATATTTGGTTTGAGATTATGGGTGTAGAGATTTTAGAAATAGTAGATTACCACTAAAAAAAACCAGCAAAAATGACAACTGTAAACGAATTTTATACAGACATCGCATTTCATCCGGGCGAAACCTTGGTAGAGAAATTAGATGAGTTGAAAATGGGTCCCAAAGAATTTGCTGTCCGCACAGGAAAACCAGAAAAAACTATTATTGCAATTCTTAAAGGCGATAGTTCTATTACGCCAGAAATGGCGGTGCTTTTTGAAAGTGTTTTAAAAATTCCTGCTAATTTTTGGATAAAAAGACAATTCAGTTTTGATGAATTTAAAGCCAGGGAAAAAAGAGTAATAGCAATAGAAGAAGCCAAAGATTGGGCAAAATGCTTCCCCATTGCGGATATGGTTAGATGCGGATGGATTGGCTTACAAACCAAAGCGGAACAGAAAGTAGCAACATTGTTCAACTTTTTTGGAGTAAGTTCACCCGATGCTTGGAAAGATTATTTTTTTAATCAGCAACTCAAAGTAGCCTTTAGAATATCATTGGCGCATACCAAAGAACCTTACGCAATTTCGGCGTGGATACGCCAAGGAGAAATACAAGCAAGTGAACTAAAATGTGGCGATTATTCAGAAACACAATTCAAAAAAGCATTAAAAGAAATTAAAACCATTATGGCAACACAGCCAGATGATTATTTTGTGCAGTTGCAAAAATTATGTTTGGCTTGTGGTGTAAAGGTGGTTTACACGCCTTGTATAAAAAAAGCACCGTTAAGCGGAGCAACCCGATGGATAGATGATAATCCATTAATACAATTAACAGGAAGATACAAGCAAAATGATAGATTTTGGTTTACATTTTTTCACGAAGCGGGGCATATAATACTTCACGGTAAAAAAGATATTTTCTTGGAGGATATCGAGTATTCCGAAGCAGATTTGCAAAAGGAGAAACAAGCAAATGATTATGCAGTTACGTGGACTTTTTCGAATGAAGAAGAACAAGAGGTTTTAAAAGCAACACCTCTAACAATTGAAAAAATAGAAAGTTTTGCAAAAAAATTCAATACACATCCTGCATTGATTATTGGAAGGTTTCATAAAAAAGAATTGTTACACTATTCACAAGGAAGAGAATTTTTTGTCAAACTTGATTTTATAGATAATTGAGATGAAAAATAGCATTACCGAAAACGAAATAGAGGAAATTGCCCTTGAATATTTACAAAATTTGGGTTACAAATACCTAAATGGTTTAGATATTTCGCCCGATGGTATTCATCCAGAACGCCAATATACTGAAGTTGTTTTGGCAACTCGTTTGCGTGATGCCATTGACAAACTAAACCCAACTATTACGCAAGATGCCAAAGAAGATGCTTTAAAAAAAGTATTGCGTACAGAAAGCCCAAATGCTTTAATTAATAATGAAACTTTTCACAAATACCTTACTGAAGGCGTAGATGTAGAAGTAAGAACAGCGGATGGAATAAGAGGTGAAAAAATTTATATTGTAGATTTTAATAATGCAGAAAACAATGAGTTTTTGGCAATCAATCAATTTACAATTATAGAAGGCAGTCAAAATAAAAGACCAGATATAATTTTATTTATTAATGGTTTACCATTGGTGGTAATAGAATTAAAAAATGCCGTAGATGAAAACGCAACTATAAAATCGGCTTTTAATCAAATACAGACTTATAAACAAGCCGTTCCTTCACTTTTTACCTACAATGAATTACTTATTGTAAGTGATGGTTGGGACGCATTATGTGGCACAATTACCAGTGATTTTGGCAGGTTTATGAGTTGGAAAACCAAAGATGGTAAAACAGAAGCCAGTCACTTGGATATGCAAATGCAAATAATGTTCAACGGAATGCTAAATAAGCAAACGCTTTTGGATTTAATAAGCCAATTTATTGTCTATGAAAAGAGCGATGCAAAAACACTTAAAAAAGTTGCCGCTTATCATCAATATTATGCAGTAAACAAAGCCGTAGAAAGCACGGTAAGTGCCAGTTCACAAACGGGAGATAGAAGAGGTGGTGTTATTTGGCACACACAAGGCAGTGGCAAAAGTTTGAGTATGGTTTTTTATTCAGGTAAATTAATCATTGACCCTAGAATGGAAAATCCCACTTTGGTAATTCTTACAGATAGGAATGATTTGGATGAGCAATTACACGAAACATTTAGCAATTGCCAACAACTTTTGAGACAAGAACCACAAAAAGCAGAAGACAGAAAAGATTTGAGAAAATTGCTCACTGTTGGTTCAGGTGGTATCGTGTTTACTACGATTCAGAAATTTATGCCGATATATAGCGATATTGTGCAAAATGATAATCCAAATATGGTCAGTGAACCGAATGCACAATATATTGGAGCAGATATTAAGGCATTAAGTGAACGAAAAAATATTGTGGTAGTTGCAGACGAAGCGCATAGAAGTCAATATGATTTCATAGATGGTTTTGCAAAAAATTTAAGAGATGCTTTACCGAACGCTACATTTATAGGTTTTACAGGAACGCCAATAGAAAGCACCGACAGAAATACCCAAGCGGTTTTTGGGAACTATGTTGATATTTACGATATTCAACAAGCGGTTGAAGATAAAGCAACAGTTCCTATATTTTATGAAAGCAGATTAGCAAAAGTACATTTTGCTGAAGATGAAAAATTGGGATTGGACGAGCAATTTGAAGAACTTACAGAAGGAGAAGAATTGAGTAATCGTCAACAAATGCGAGCCAAATGGACGAGATTAGAAGCCATCGTAGGTAACCCTAATCGTATTGCGAAAATAGCCCAAGATTTAGTATATCATTTTGAAGAGCGCAATGCTGTACTAGATGGCAAAGCGATGATAGTTTGTATGAGCCGTAGAATTTGCGTAGAATTATATGATGCTATAATCAAAATTCGTCCTTTGTGGCATTCAGATGATGACGATAAAGGAACGATTAAAGTGATAATGACTGGTAGTAGTAGTGATACTTTGAATATGCAGAATCACATTCGTAGTAAATCTAAACGAAAAGCCATTGGCGACCGATTAAAAAATCCAACAGACAGTTTGAAGTTGGTTATTGTTCGTGATATGTGGCTTACAGGTTTTGATGCACCTTGTTTACACACTCTATATGTGGACAAACCAATGCGAGGTCATAGTTTAATGCAAGCCATTGCAAGAGTAAACCGTGTTTTTACGGAAGGAAAATCAGGTGGTCTGGTTGTAGATTATTTAGGAATTGCTCAAGAATTAAAATTAGCATTGGCAGAATACACCGCTAGTGGTGGCGAAGGTAAGCCAACACTTGACCAAGAATTGGCAGTTGCCAAAATGTTAGAATTGCACGAAGCAATAGATTATCAATTAAGACATTTTGATTGGCGTAAATTTTTTACACTTACACCTGAAGAAAAACTAAAATTTATTCCTGTAATTGTAGATTATATTTTCAGTCAAGAAAATGGAGAACAAAGTTTTACAGATAATACTAAAAATTTGCTGAAAGCATTTGCTATTTCTGTACCGCACGATAAGGCCATGGAAATCCGTGATGATGTAGCATTGTTTCAAGCAATCAAATCAAGATTAGTAAAAATATCAGATAGAAATGAAGGTGGAACTGGTGGCGAAGAAATGGAAACGGCAATTAAGCAAATTATTTCCGAAGCCATCACAGCCGACAACGTGATCGATATTTTTGATGCAGCAGGATTGAAAAAACCAAACATTGAAATATTAGATGAGCGTTTTTTACAAGAATTGAAAGATTTACCACAAAAGAATTTAGCAGTTGAGTTATTAAAAAAATTACTCAAAGACGAAATTAAGAAACGAACAAAAATCAATTTAGTTGAAAGTAAGAAGTTTTCTGAAATGTTGGAAGATGCAATAAAACGTTATCATAATGGAATGATAGACACTGTTGAATTTTTAGAAAAAGTTTTAATACCATTTGCCGAACAAATAAAAGAATCTGACAAACGAGGAGAAAAGTTAGGTTTAGATTATAGAGAATATGCATTTTATACCGCATTAGAAATAAATAATACAGCAGTTTCTGTACTTGGAGATGAAATACTAAAACACATTGCTCAAGAATTGCTAAAAACGGTTAGAAATAGTACTACAATAGATTGGACAATCAAAGAAAGCGTACAATCTGCATTAAGACGAAATATCCGGAGAATTTTACGATTACACGGCTATCCGCCAGACTTACAAGAAAAAGCAGTAAATACTGTAATTACTCAAGCAAAAATGTTAGCGGAAGATTTTATCGTTACGAAAAATGATGAGGAAAATTAAAAACAATGTTTTAAATTGGAATGAGTAGCACCTAAATTAGCACCCATAAATAAAAAACCCTGTAAATCAACCGATTACAGGGTTTTCTGTGGAGTTGGAGGGATTCGAACCCTCGTCCAAACAAGCAACACATAAGATTTCTACATGCTTATTCTGTTATTAATTTTCGACCGAAGACAGAGAACAAACACCCAATCATCGGCTTAACTTCTTTAGTTTTCGATCCCGAACCGAAGTCTTTCGAAACTTATTTCTGCATTGCTATGCCCCGAAATCAAACGCCGCAGAACGGAGCGTTTGTGAGACATCTTGCTTCCTTACTATCTTCGGGAAAACGCTGAATCCTACTTTATTCAGATTAAGCTGCAAGAGCGAACTCTTGGTTGCCAGTTAAAAGTTTGCAGCAAGGGATTAAAGAGATCGCGCTACGGTTCTCTGCATGCTTACTTACCCATCGATCTTGCTGTCGAAACCAGTCAACCCCAATGTTTTTGTAAGACTACAAAGATAAACAAAAATAATTCTAAAAGTAAAATCAATTTGAAACCGAGCGGAGTCGAAGTTCCTGCACTGAGTAAAGTCTAAGTTCCTGCACTGAGCAAAGTCTAAGTTCCTGCACTGAGCGAAGTCGAAATGTGGGCGTATCCTTCATTGGGGTAATTAGCGCTCGCTTCGCTCGCGCCACTTATCCTCTTTCAGGTCGGGCTTTCCGTTGCAATCTTTTTTTCTCACCCCAACCCTCTCCTAAAGAGAGGAAGACACAGCAAAAAAGGATTTCCACTGCAATCCCTTACGCGAGATACCGCTTCTTCGAAATTTTGTTAGAGTTTCAAATAATTTTGTTTCCCCGCAGATTCTTGCAATTCGAGTTTACAAACTTTTTCTGGTACAACCTTGTCAAGGTTTCAAACCTTGACAAGGTTCATACGGAACCCGTGAACTGAAAAAGGTTCGCAACGTAAATTTTAGTACAGTGTTTTTCAAAAGTTATTCCTTTTTCCGTTCTAAAGTCAGATAGTAAACGCACTTTAATTAAAATCATTAACACAAACCCAAACAAATAATTCTAAAAATATCATAAATGCAGTTAAAGACGGTTAAACTTAAAGTATCATTAGTCAAAAAGATTTAACCAATCCAATATCCCATTACTTTTACTAAAATATACCGAATGAAAACAAAACTACTATTTTTCTTATTTTTCACCTTTTCGCTCAGTGTCTTTTCGCAACAATACATTTCCGGGAAAATTACTTCAGAATTTAATGCTGCTTTACAAAGTGTGGTAATCTTCAATACCAGAACAAACGAAAAGGTTTTATCTGATCAAGACGGAAACTTCAGCGTTCCGGCGCAACAAACCGATGAACTTCGATTTGTTAAAAGTGGTTACGACCGAAATTCAAGAAAAATTACTGCGAATAGTTTTTCAGGACCTTTAAATATAATCTTGACAAAAGCGCCGTACGATATTGCAGAAATTGAATTGAAGTTCCATGCCACTGGAAATTTAGAAAGAGATGTTAAAGCCTTAGAAGCGTCAAAAAAAGTAGTGACTTTAAATACGGAAATGAAAGCCTACATGATGACGCCACTAACGGAGGTAGCACCCAAACTTTCTACACCTTCCGCCTTTGCTGCGCCCAATTATAATGCCGGACAAATCAATATCTTGGCTCTTGGCTCGGCGGTATTTGGACTAATCAAGAAAGCGAAAAACCCACCAATTACGACACCGAATTACGCTGAAACACAAGCGTTTTACCGACGTTTAAAAAACACCATCGACTTAAACTATTATACGTCCCGCGGTTGGAAAGAAGAAGACATCGATCGATTTCTTATTTATGCGGATCAAAGTTATTCTTTAGCAAAAACTTACCGTAAAAATTTCGATATTTCTGCCATCAATGCGGCTTTAAATTTGGCTTACGCAGAATATATCAAAACTCATAAAGTCGGTTCTTAATGGTTCGGCTTTTATTGGTCTTATCATTCTGTTTTTCATTATCTATTTATGCTCAGCAAGTTTCTGGAAAGATCGTCGATGAAGATCAAAATCCACTTGCTTCAGTTTTAATTTTTAACATGAAATCTGAGCAGAAAACTTACAGTAATAACGCGGGTGAATTTACATTAGCGGCAATTGTGACTGACGAATTACGCTTCGTTCGAAAAGGGTTTGAAAGAACTTCAAGAATCGTTAACCAACAAAACTTAAATTCTTTTTTCGTAATCGTGCTGAACAG
The DNA here is from genome assembly GCA_038242555.1 of Flavobacteriales bacterium. Taxonomy (GTDB): domain Bacteria; phylum Bacteroidota; class Bacteroidia; order Flavobacteriales; family Weeksellaceae; genus Kaistella. The sequence goes on from JBBSRZ010000002.1 coordinate 58,331, forward strand.
AACTACCACAGAAATCGAAGAAGTGAAAATCGTTTACAAACCAACTGGAGATCTTAATCAGGATGTGAAAAATTACGGAGATCCGAAACCTGTTGTAAAGCTAAAAGCTGAAACGATCAACTATATTTTTTCAAAATCTTCCCTAGAAGTTACTGCTCCGAAACCTGGCGAGTTTGTACAGCCAAAAGTTTCTGATGTATTGAATGGTGCAATCGATAATCAGTGGGACGATGTAGATTTTATGCAATTTCTCATCTCGGATCTCGGAACTGATTTCTTTACCGATGATTTAAAACTGAAGAAGACAGAAATACAACCTCTTATATTTTACGTTTTCAAGAATTTCGAGCGGAAGCAAATCTTATTTCGGGGAATTTGTTCGCCCGCTGATCGTGCTCGATTTATTATGGAAAGTTATCGCAAATTAGATTCGTATCGTAAAAATCTCCCGAATAGTCCGAATAAAAAATAGCAAACAATTCGAATTTACTTTTGATTAAATAAAGCTATTTACCAACTTGTCAAATTATTTATTTTAACCTAAGAAAATTGTACGCGTAAATTTATTCTTACCTTTAATCAAATATTTTATAACCTTAAATTAAAGATTTGAAAAATATGAATAAATATATCATTGCGATTACCATCGCTGCATTAGGCTTTATTATCGGAGTAGGGATTTTAGGAAGTGCCATCAAAAATCGAAATAAATCAGATAATACGATTTCAGTCACAGGATTGGGAACCAATAAGTTCACGTCTGACTTAATTGCTTGGAGCGGAAATTTCTCCCGAAATAGTTTCGAACTTAAATCTGCCTACGATGAATTAGCGAATGATAAAAAAATAATCGAAAATTATTTGATCTCAAAAGGAATTCCGAAAAATCAAATGGTGTTTTCTGCCGTAGATATTCAGAAACAATTCAATTATGGTTCTGATGCGAATGGCAGAAGTATTCAAACTTTTAATGGTTATCAACTTTCGCAAACGGTTTCAATCGATAGTAAGGATGTCGCTAAAGTGGAGAACCTTTCCCGGAATATTACAGAAATTATTAATTTAGGAATCGAATTTACATCGTCGCCACCGAATTATTTCTACACGAAACTTGCAGATGTAAAACATCAAATGATCGCAGATGCAACAAAAGATGCGAAACAACGCGCAGAAAAGGTTGCGGAAAATGCAGGATCGAAATTGGGTCCTTTAAAAAAAGCAACCATGGGCATTACTCAAATTACGGCTCCAAATTCTACGGAAGAATTTTCCTACGGCGGGACCTTTAATACTTCTTCGAAAGATAAAGAAGCAAGTATCACGATTAAATTAGAATATCAAGTCCACTAAAAAGAGACGCTAATAGAAATGCAAGCAGAAAAGTAAGACTACTTTAGTAACAAAAAAATATAAAAAAATGAATTCAGAACATTTAAATGAAAGTTTCGGAACCTTATCGGAAACAATTAATGGGTTAGTTAAACTCGGCTATATTCATGATTTTAATATACATGAAGAATGTATTGTTTGTCACCAAGCCAATGTTAAGTTATCGCCAACCGACTTTCAAATTGATAAAGTATATCGATTTGAAGGAGAATCTAATCCCGATGACAATTCTATTTTATATGTCATTTCTTCTCCTAGTTACAAGTTGAAGGGAACATTGGTTAACGGATATGGAATTTCTTCGGATGACGAAACCTCAAAAGTTATTGAGAAACTGGAGACGCATCATGCACGGAAGTAATTTAACAATACACGACATCGTAAATTTCCTCTTTGATCCAATCTGTTTTTTCAGGATTCCAGTTGGCAAGTAGCCAAAGATCTAATGGGTTTTTTTCGGCGTCATACGGCGGTTGCACATAAGATTCGTCGATAACACCGAAGCCATTCTTTTCGTAAAAAGAAATTCTGCGTTCTGCATCAGTACTCAAAGTTGCAGGTTCTGCTTCTAAAACTATCCGTGAATAATCTTTGAACAGATCGGCTATAATTTGTGCGCCATATTTGTTACTTCTGAACTCCGAGAATATTTCGAAATGTTCTAGGAAAACGAAGTCTGTTAATTCCCAACAAATCAAATAACCAATATTTTTCAGTTCGTCTAAGACGGAATATACTTTAACTTTTGGATTGGTAAATAAGGCTCGAAACTGTTTTTCACATCGACGCTCGTCGGCCGGAAAAGTTTCGCAATAAGAGTCGTAAATACTCGTTGCACGAAAATCATCGCATAATTGAACCTCTAAATATTCCATAATAAAAAGTACGTTTTATAGTTGGGAGTTGTTATAAATCAAAAACACTAGGTCGTCGGGTAATGAACATATCTTTGATCCAAAGTGTAAATGCTAATCCTAAGTAAATCAAGAAGAAAACCCCTGCAGTTGCAAAGGTGGAGTAGATGAAAAAAACACGCAGTTTAGAAACCGGAATCCCTAGTTTTGCACCCATTCTCGTGAGTACACCAAACCATTGTTTTTCCAGATTATGTCGAAAGTTTTTTAGCATTTTTTCTTAACATTTAGTAAGGACAAAGATACTTATTTGCGTCTGATTAAATAGAGATCTAAATAGTTCAAATCAGTTGAGTGCTCCATTAAAAGAAAAAACATTTAACTGGAATGATCTTCGCTCCTTCAGAATAACATTTCAAATAATTCGCATGAAAAATTTAATTTTCTTTATTCCCTTATTCTTAATAGCGTGTAACAAAAAGGAAGCCGTATCTGCCACGAATATTGATGATAATTCGAATATTGCGATAACTGAAACTATAGCGCCATCTGAAATTGATTCTTCTGCAGAAGGATTAGTAAAACTTGAAACTACAAAACCTAAAACTACTTCGAAAGCGTTCCGTGTAATTGAAGGAAATAAAATTATCAAAACAATAAATGCGGATATGATTCCGCTCACGGTCTTCGATGAGTTCACTGAAGATGATCAAGAATATATTTTGAAGATTAAAAATTTTTACGCTAATAAAATTGAGGCAAAAATAACTGCGACTAACTCTAACATGAATATTCGCTTTAATCAAATCAAATTAGCAGATGATACTTATGATGGACCTTTCGGAAAAGAAATTACTTATGACATTTCCAAACCAGGTGAAATATGGCTCATCATCGGAAAAAGCCTAATGGCTTCTGGACAAGTTCAAGGGAAATTCTCGGTTGACCTCAAATAAAAATATCCATCAAATTGATGGATATTTTTATATTTCTTTCGTTGTGTTTTATCTATTCAGAAACTGCTTCTTTATTGATAAATCTCTCAGCAAGTCCTGTTAGTGTTCCGTTGGTTGCTTTTTCATTATCTAGCGTTTCGGCAAGTAATTGTTCCACTTCCGTGTGTCCCATGTGACTTGCAAATACTTTCAATGTTCCATAAGTTGCAATCTCATAATGTTCTACTTTCTGTGCGGCTAAAACTAAACCAGCATCTCGCGTCATCGTATCTTTGGCAGTATCTTCAATAATAGATCTTCCTTCTTTTAGAATTCCTTCCATCGCTTCACACTTAACTCCTTCTGCTTTTTCGCCTAAACTTTCAAAAGCTTTTTCTAATCGCTCAATATGTTTTTTAGTTTCTTCTGTATGCTTTTCAAAACTGGCTGCTAATTCTTTACTGGTAGCGGCTTGCTGCATCTTCGGAAGTTCTTTCAATAAAGCGTTCTCCGCCCAATATAAATCTTTTAACTCGTCTACAAAAAATTTGTGAAAGTCAGAGTTTTTCATTTTGTCAGAAATCATAATAATAATTTTTAGTGTTAATGGCTCTTTAAATGCAATATCCCGTCCATTGTCACTAAACAAAGGTTAATATTATGTTAAACACAGCATTTGGTCTAATTTCTGAATATCTAACTTCAATTAAAATTACAATTATGAAAAAGATTATGTTATCCGCGATCGTTGCTACGGCGACGTTCGCAAGTTGTTCCACCGTTTCTTCCATATTACAAAACACATTTCCTTATAACGCGACCGTTTTAGTCACTTCTGGTTCGCCTGCAAATACGACCTTATCAAATGTTTCTGCGGCCCAAAGTATTAATCAGCTAACAGGATCTGGTGCAAATGTGAAAGATATTCGAGTTTCAAATGCAACACTTTCTGTAAATTCAAGTTCTAGTGTGGGAAATTTCAAATCTGTACAAGTATATCTTTCTAACAACGGAAGTAATGAAGTTTTAGTTGCGTCGCGGGACAATATTCCAGATAATGTCGGAAACTCATTATCGTTAGATGTTAATTCCACCAATAGATTAGATGATATGATGAAATCTGGAAGCGTGCAGCAAAGATTGGTGTATGTTCTAAAGAATTCACCAACATCAGATCTTTCGGTGAAAACCTCCATCGGGTTTAGCAGCGTACCAAATACGAATTAATTTTTTTGGGAGCAACAATATTATTGCTTCTCTCGAAAACTCGACCGGCTGTCCGTTACTCCCGAAATTCCGGGATTCACTTCCATCCGGGCTAGAATAAAACATTGTTCTTCTTATGAATAAAACCGATTCTCGCGATCGGTTTTCTTATTTAGGGAAGTTGTGTAATTATATCTTTTTAACATACTGAGAACAATCCTTCAAAACTATTATTAGTAATTAACTAATTCTCAAAAAACTTTATCATTTCCTTACGGTTTTTGTATTTAAAACTACTATAATTTTGAATGAAATTTAAAACCATCCACTTCAAAATTATTTTCATGAAACAACTTTTACTCTTTTTCTTTTTTTCCTTTTCTCTTCTGCATTCCCAAATCGGCAAAAAAATCAAAATTGTTGATGCTGAAACGGGTAAGGCAATTCCTAACGCCAGAATAATACTTACGGATCAGATCTATTACAGCAATGACGACGGATCTATTTCATTGCCAAAAGATGCTAAACAATTCGAAGTTTCTGTGAACGGATATGAAACTTTGAAAAACGCAAAATTTCAATCAACATTAAAACTAAAGCCACTTTACAATGATATCGACGAGGTGAAAATCGTGTCGATTGATATTAAAAAGATCTTCACAGATGTTTACAAGAATTACTCAGATCGATATTATAGCAAACCTGCTTTGTATGATATTACGTATTCTCGGAAAAGTTTTGAGAATGACAAAATGAAACTGCTTGTAGTTGCAGATGGAAAATTTTGGACTCGTGACGGGCAGTACAATGCGAAAGAGGCTTTCAACAAAAAATATGACAACTTTGTGCAAATGCAAATTGATACGCTTCGGTATTTGAAACAGGAAAATCACGACTTTGATATTAAAGTGAGGCCGCAAAAAGTCGCACATGAACCGGTTGGAAGTATGTTTTTTAGTTATGAACTCTTTTACATGATGAGGCGCAGTAAACGAAAAGATGCAGTTACCTCTGGCAAATTGCTTTATGAAAACGAATCCGAACAAGAGATTTCTTTTAAAACTAAAATGGAAAATAACCTCACTTATAGCGGTAGAATAATTTACAATAAAGCAGATAAGGTCATCACCTATTATGAGATGAATTTTGATCAAAACAAATCTAAACCACAAATTTTTAAAGATGAAAACGGGACTGAATACGAATACCGATTGCCAAATGGAACATATATCTATGATTTTTATAAAAGTGGGGAAAAATATGTGCCTTCTAAAATTAGTATTAAATACGAGGGTGTAAAATATACAATGGGTGATAAAGTGTTTGAATATCGAAATGCGCGGGATATTGTCTTTAAAAATTTTAAAGAAACGGATGCACGTGGTTTATTAAATCCAGTTGAAATGAACGGTTATTGGAGAAATATGAAAGTTAGTGAAGATAAAGGTTGGGTTGATTTAAGCCGAGAAGAACAAAAGTTTATAAACGAAAAGAAAGATGAAAACTAAACTTTGCGTGCTTATTTTATTGATCAGTTTTTGCACCAATGCGCAAACGCACCGTTTCATTTATGATGTAGAATATCGAAAAGATTCTACTTCACAAATAACAACGAAGCAAAATTACCATCTGGATATTACAGGCGATGAAGTTTTGTATTATACCAGAGACTATTTTATTGCAGATTCATTAACGAAGAATGATATTCCTTTCCCGAACGATATGAAACTGAATCCTTCTACGATTATAAAACATAAAAAGGGGAGTTCGAAATTCAACGAATATGACTTACTTGAAAGTACGGTTTTAAACCTTCAAACTCAAGATGCTCAAAATTGGGTATTAACTACCGAAAAGAAAGAAGTAAAAAATCTGACGCTTCAAAAAGCCAAGACAACTTACGGCGGTCGAAACTGGACGGCGTGGTTTTCAACTGAAATTCCTTTTCAGGAAGGTCCCTATAAATTCCATGGTTTACCAGGCTTAATTGTAGAGATTTCAGATGATAAAAACAATTACAAATTCTCGCTCGTTAAATCCGAGAATTTAAAGGAACTAGTTAATGATGAAATCATAGAATATGCGCAACAAATTGGCGTTCCGGTGACGTGGGAGAAATATAAAATTGCAAAACTAAAATATTATGAATCACCGATCGGATTTATTAAAAACGCCAATGGTAATTCCAGTAACTCTGACTTTTTTCTGAATGATGGAACAGTAGTAACTTCTGTGAACAGTAGAGAAATGAACGAGCACTTGAGAAGATCTATTAAAAAATATAACAATCCCATTGAGTTAGATAAAGCGATTGTGTATCCCTAAGAATTATTATTGGTAAATTCTTTATTTTCCGCAATCTCACCCTTTATTTGCCAATTTGTATATTTGATTAAATAATTTGTCATGGACTTACCAACTCGTAAACTGAATTTAATCACATATCTTGCCCAACTTCAAGATGAAAATTTCTTTTTAAAGATTGAACAATATATTCTTCAAAAACAAAGGTTAGAAGACGATGCAACCTTCAAACCTTTTACGGTAGAAGAGTTAATAAATCGAGTAGCAGAGTCGGAGCAGAACTATAATAGTGACAAATATAAAATGCAGGACGATTTAGAGAATACATCGGAAAATTGGTAAGTCATGAAAATAGTTTGGACTGATTTTGCAATTCAAAATTTAAAAAGCATTTTCGATTATTGCGTTTTCAGCGCGAACAAAAAAGTCGCACATTCCATCCGAAAAAAAATTCTTTACTCAACTGAGCAACTGATTCAAATCCAGATTCTGGACAGATAGAATTTAATCTTGAGTTACTTAATAAAAAACACAGGTATATTGTCGTTGGTAATTACAAAATGATTTATAGAACGGATGATAATCTCATAATAATAAATGATGTTTTTGACACTAGGCAAGATCCGAAGAAGATGACTGACGAGGAAAGAGAATAAATTAAAGTCTTCTGGATATATAATATCCTATCACTTTAAGATTTCTTCCCTAAATTTGTACTCATGAATGTATTCGATCTTATTATCAATGATAAAGAAGTAGTTTCTCTAGATGATGTATTCCTCAATAAATACAATCACCAAAATATTCTGCAACTCATTAAAGAATACAAATACGTCGAAGAATTAACGAAATTCGGCTTGCCAGTCAATAATAAAATTCTCTTGCAAGGAAATTCTGGTTGCGGAAAAACAACGACCGCAAAAGCGATTGCAAACGCACTCGGAAAACCGATTTTAATTCTAAATTTAAGCAATATCGTTTGTTCCAGAATTGGAGAAACCTCGCAGAATATTAAACAAGTATTTGATAGGGCAGCGCGCGAAAAAGCCGTTCTTTTTCTGGATGAATTTGATCAGATCGGAAAGGCACGAGGAAGTGATGATAAAGATGTAGGTGAAATGAGAAGATTGGTTAATACGATTATTCAACTCATCGATTATTATCCGGCAAATGCTCTGTTGATAGCCGCAACCAATCATGCAGAAATTATTGACATGGCGTTATTGCGAAGATTTCAACTGCGCATCAATTTTGAAATGCCAACTTCAGAAGTTTTAGATACGTATTACGATAAGATATTAAAACCGTTTCCGACAGAAATGCAAAACTTCGAACGTCAATATAATATCTCTTTTGCCGAAGCGAAAGATTACGCTTTTACACAAATTAAATCATCTTTGATCGAGCATTTAGAACAACAAGAAAATACCGTTTCTAATGACTGAATCCATCGTAGAAAACTTGAAAGTAATTTTAGAAAGAATCGAAAACGCTTGCCTTAAAAGCAATCGAAATCCCGCCGAGGTTCGATTATTACTTGCTACGAAGACCGTTTCTGCAGAAGACATTAAAATTGCCATCGAAGCGGGACAAACTTTGACCGCAGAAAATAAAGTCCAGGAAGTTAAAGAAAAGTACGAATCTTTAAAATCAATTCCGCATGAAAGCCATTTTATAGGACACCTTCAAAGCAATAAAATAAAAGATCTTCTAAAGTGCGATATTTCCTGCATCCAATCACTTGACCGATTTGATTTCGCGCAGAAACTTCACCAACGATTATTGTTTGAAAATAAAACCATGGAAGTTTTAATTCAAGTTAATACATCTAATGAAGAAAGCAAATTTGGTGTTCATCCAGATCAAGCCATTGAACTTATTCAGCAAGTTTCCGAATTACAAACTTTAAAAATAAAAGGATTGATGACGATCGGCTTATTCAGTGCTGAAACCGAAAAAGTTCGTGCGTGCTTTCAATTGCTTAAAAAAATTCAACAAGAAGCGATCTCTCTCCATATTCCTAATGTTGAGATGAAAGAATTATCAATGGGCATGAGCGGTGACTTAGAAACTGCCATCGAAGAAGGAGCAACGATTGTCCGCGTGGGAACGGCAATCTTTGGGCAAAGAATTCATCCGGACAGTTTATTGGAACGAGAATTTTTAATTTGTAAATTCCGTCGTAAATTTCTTATCCTTGAAAGATCTATCGATTTTTCTTAAACATTAATGACGAGTTATTTTATAATTAACGTTAGTAAAAATCTTAATGCCTTAATGGTTTAAAATAAAAATAACCGACAATCAATGCCGGTTATTTTTGTATAATTTTTAAAAGTTTAAGATCTGTCCGTCCATTATCTTTTCATCTATTTCGCAATCATTTTATTCAAACTCTCTAAAATTTGAGCAGGCTCATATTTCAGTGCAGATAAATGTTTACCGCTAAATTCTATAAATTGTTTCGGCTCTACTGCGGTATCGAAAAGAATCATACCTTGCTCAAAAGGAACATCTTTATCTTCTTTGCTGTGAATAATTAATTTTGGAATTTTATTGATGTGCGTAATGTCATCTTTTGCAGAATAAGGAGTGATAAAAGAATTTAGGAGATAATCTTTGACTTGTGGAGCGTAAACTGCAGCGATGTGTCCAAAAGAAGCCATCGCTCCTTCTAAGACAAGTCCGCTGATTTCATCTTGATGATTTTTCGCTAGATTGGTGGCGATCTGAGTTCCCATCGAGGCACCATAAAAGATGATCTTCTTGCCTTTGATATCTTCTCTGTTTTTAAGTTCATTAAAAATCTTTTCTCCATCTTCTGCAATATTAGTATGTAGCGGTATTCCCGTAGATTTTCCATAACCACGGAAATCTACCATTATAATTTGATAATTATTTTTCAGCAAAGGAGTAAGAAGCGGAGCATAAGTTGTTATGTTTCCTCCAGCACCATGAAAGTAAAAGATGGTTGCTTTCGCTTTTTGCTGAGGTTTTAATATGATTGCGGTTATGGTATCGTTTTCCACCGGGAACTTTACGTTTTCCACAATTTTCCATTCGATGGGTTGTAAAACTTTACTCGGGAAATAAAATTTGTCATCCATTTGTGCATTAACGAAAAGCACTTTGGTAACGAGTAAAAGCAGTAATAATAATTTTGTTCTCATGTTGTTTATTTATAGTGCTAAGGTAAATGATAGCAATTATTTTTCAAAAACAATATTACTGAATGGTAATTTTTGTGAACTGAACCGTATTTATCATTAATAATTTCAACTTTAATCAAAAAAATAACCGACAATCACTGCCGGTTATTTTTATATACAGACTCAAAGTCTATCTGTCTATCATCTTTCGTCTCTTATTTCCCTTTCTTGAAATAAGCAATCCCACATTCTAGGAACGCTTTGAAATCCTCTTTTGGCATATAACCAGAAATCGGAGTGTTGATTACTTTTCCTTCAGGAGAAATTAAAACATAGTGTGGCTGCGAATTATTATTGAAATTAATTTGCTGAAATAAACTCCATTTATCACCAATCGTTTTGATTTTTTTCTTTTGTCCATTACCCATATCGATTGAGGTTTGCTCGCTTTCTGGCAATGCTTCCTTATCATCAATGTAAAGGGAAACTAGGATTACTTCATTCTGCAAAATCGGCAGAATATCTGGCTCGCTCCACACAAACTCTTCCATCTTACGGCAATTCTCACAACCGTAACCGGTGAAGTCAACGAGCATCGGTTTGTTTTCCTTTTTTGCAATTTCGAGCGCTTCGAAATAATCGTGCGAAGGATGCATTCCGAGAATTCCGTCACCTTCTTTATGCAAATAACTTACATTAATCGGAGGTAAAATTCCGCTTAAATGTTGAAGTGTCGGTCTTTCTGCAGGGAATAATCCTTGAATCAGATAGATCACAAATCCGATTCCTAGAACTCCAAATATTTTTCTTGGTAATGAAATCTTCGCGTTTTTATCGTCATGTGGAAATCTGATTTTTCCGAATAAATAAAGAACCAGTCCAATTGCAATTAAAATCCAGATCACAATAAACAATTCTCTTTTCAAGAAGAATGTTTTGGAAACCAGATCTGCTTTCGATAAGAATTTTAAAGCCAAACCTAATTCGATGAAACCTAAAACTACTTTCACGGTATTCATCCAGCCACCAGATTTTGGTAAACTTTGTAGGGCTTGAGGGAAAAAGGCTAACAATCCAAAAACGATTGCCCACGAAAATCCAAATCCTGCTAAAGCATAAGTTAACAACATCGGCACGTTCGTAGAACCTGTTACTGCGCTTCCTAGTAAACTTCCTAAAATTGGTCCCGTACAAGAGAATGAAACGATGACCAGTGTTAAAGCCATAAAGAAAATTCCGATAATTCCGCCAGCATCTTCTGCTTTTGAAGATTTATTGGCGATGGAACTTGGTAACGTGATATCGTAATAGCCGAAAAAACTACCGGCGAAGAATAAAAATATGATGAAGAACGAAACATTTAACCAAACTGAGGTTGAGATTTCATTGAAGATATTTCCCGCAATTCCATCAATAATATGAAACGGAATACTTAATAAAACGAAAATTAATAGAATAAAGAAGCCGTAAATGAAGGCATCTCTTTTTCCTTTCGATTTATCTTTCGCTCCTTTGGTAAAGAAGGAAACTGTTAATGGGATCATCGGGAAGACGCACGGCGTCAATAAGGCGATTAATCCTCCGAAAAACCCTAATAATAAATAAGTCCAAAAATTTTCTGTATTGTTTTGTTTCGCAACACCACAATCAGTCTGTGGATTTTCAAAATCAATCGATGCTACTTTTAAGCCTTCTTGAACCGCTGCAACTGGAGCCACGATTGTAGTTTCTTCAATGTCTGTCGTTCGCAAACTATCTCCGCTTTCACCAGTAATTGTAGGAATAACTACTCCTTCTTCTGATGAGGTTGGTGTATCTGGGGAAACTGCTTTCGGCGTTACCTTTTGCTCAAATTCTAAAGTGTTCGGTGCCAAGCAAACGCGGTCATCACAAGTTTGGTAGGTGATTTCTGCGGTAACATTCGCAGGTTTTGCGTTATTTTTTAGTTTAAATTTCTGTTTAAATAAAACTGAATTGGAATAATAAACGATCTGCGCGCCGAACGCTTCTGAAAATTCATCGTGCTTTTTACCAATTTCTACGACTTTTCCAATAAGGACAATTCCGTCTTTCGAACTCAGTTTCATCTCGGTTGGAATACCCGAATCTTCTGGTAAATCTTTGGAATAAATATGCCAGTTTTTATCGATTGTAGCGGTTAAAACTGCTTCGTACTCATTGTTAGGAAGCGAGTTGATATTGTATTTGAACTTTACCGGATCTTTAATCTGGGCCGAAATTCCTTGAAAAAGAAATAGAACGATAAGGATCAACCAATTTTTAAATTTCATAAATATTTATTTTTTTCAAATTCATTACGCTTAATGAATTCTATAATTTCACAGTTATTATTTCGGAACTTGATTTTGAAGCTGCAAATCTGCGGTCTTGACGAAACGGAATCACTCCTAAAACTTCATCTGTCGCATCACACAAAAGCCAGATTTTTTGCTGGGCTAAAATAGGAATTTTTTCATCCTTAAAAAATTTAGCAATTTTCTTTTTACCTATCATTCCCATAGGATGGAATAAATCTCCCTGTTTTCTTCGTCTTAATTTTAAAGGTATCTGAATGTGATCAGCATTAAATTTCCAATTCAGACTTCCCAAATGTTTAATTTCTTGCTGAAGATCTTCTGGAATTAGAATTCGATTTTCAGAATTTACGGTCAACATTACGTCTTCAACTTCGATATGTATGCTTTTACTTACGATCTTTTTTAAAATTAAGATTTCTCGATCGATCATCAATTGATATTCAGATGAAATAAATTTCTTTCCAACTTCGGCTATTCTGATCTTCTCAATTTCGTCTGTAAAACCGTATTTTCGAAGGATTTCAAAGTGCACAATTTCAGTTTGATTGAAAAATTGGTTCTTATTAATAATTAAATAATCTTCCTTCTTAGAAATAATTTCTTTCTCGGTTTCTGAAACTTTCTCTTCGACGAAATCTTTTGCTTGTTTTAAATAGGATACACTTTTCTCGAAGTTCTGAAGAAAGTGGTCATTCGTTTCAATAAGTTTCGGTACGATTTCATTTCGGATCTTATTTCTTAAATAATCGTTTTTTTGATTAGATAGATCTTCCCGAAAATCGACATTATTCTCTTTTGCGTAATCGTACATTTCCTCTTTAGAAAAACTGAGCAGCGGACGAAGAATGTTATTTTCATTAGCAGGAATTCCACTCAAACCTTTTATTCCTGATGCTTTTGAAAGATTAATAATAAAAGTTTCTAATTGATCGTTGAGATGGTGAGCAGTTACGATGAAATCTAAATTTTTATTTTGCTGAACTTTCCGAAAAAAATCATAGCGGATATTTCTCGCCCATTCTTGAATAGAATTTTTAGGCTTGTTATCTTCCTCAGAAACTTCGTATAGATGAAAAAGAATATTATTTTTATTGCAGATGTTTTTGACTAAATTCTGATCTTCCTCAGAATCTGTTCCCCTTAATTTGTAATTAATATGCGCAACCTGAATTTTTAAATTCGCGATTTTAAACAAATTTAGTAAGACCATAGAATCGACTCCGCCACTTACTGCAAGTAAAAATGTTTTTTCCTTGTAATCGGTACAAATCTGATGAATTGAATCTTGAAAAGTGCTGATATTAAGCAATTGTTAAGGTTTTTTAAGGAACATTTAGCAAAGATAATTGTTATAATCAAATTCAATTCTCTATTTTTGAATTACAAAAAATTTTAAATTATGAATATAGGAAAAGTAGGCGCCGTACTGGGAATGGCACTGATCATGACTTCTTGTGTCAGCAAGAAGCAATTTGATGCTTTAAATGAAAATTATAACCAATGTATCACCAACGTTGGCGAAAGACAGCGGGAGATTCAGGATTTGAAAGGAGTTAATTCTGGTTTAACAAGCGAAAACGCTTTATTAAATCGTCAGAATGATGCTTTAAAATCTTCTTTAGATGCGTGTCTGTCTAATAGTGGAAAAGGTTCAGCGAATATTGATAAATTAATTGGAGAAATTAATTCTTCTAATAAATACATCAAACAGTTGATTTCAACCAATTCTAAAAACGATAGTTTGAACGTGGCTTTATCAAATAGACTGAAACGTTCTTTGGATAATATCGCTGATAATGATGTTCAAGTGAAAGTATTAAAAGGAGTGGTATTAATTTCGCTTTCTGATAATATGTTATACAAAACCGGAGATTTCAATATTTTACCTGCTGCACAAGAAGTATTAGGAAAAGTAGCGAAAGTTATTAATGACTACGATACCTATTCTGTATTGATTGAAGGTAACACGGATAATGTTCCGTTAAACTCTAATAACGTACCGAAAGACAACTGGGATTTATCTGCCTTAAGAGCAACTTCAATGGCTAAAGTTCTTCAAAGTAGATTCGGTGTGAATCCTGCGAGAATTACGGCTGGTGGACGAAGTGAATATAATCCAAAAACGACCAATGCGTCAGTTTCTGGAAGAGCAGAAAACAGAAGAACAGAAATCATTATCATGCCTAAATTAGATGAATTTATGAAATTAATGGAAATAGCTCCAGTGAAAAACTAAGCAACTGTTTTTTTTATAATAAGTAGAAACCTTGTCAGGATTAGTCCTCGACAAGGTTTTTTTGTTTTAAATGGTTAAATTTGATTTAAATTAATAATCAATGAGTTTTTTTGAAGAACAATGTCCCGAAATGGATCGCTATTTAGAAAATCATGCTTCGGAAGAACCGGAAATTCTGAAAAGATTACGAAAAGAAACTTATCAGAAAACTACGCAGCCGCACATGATTTCTGGTTATCAGCAAGGCAGATTATTATCCGTTTTATCCAAAATGATTCAACCAAAAAACATATTAGAGATCGGAACCTTTACAGGTTATGCGACTTTATCGTTGGCGGAAGGATTAGCGGAAGACGGTAAGATCACAACATTAGATGTAAATGAAGAACTTTCTTATTTACCCAAAAAATATTTCCAAGAAAGTGAATTCTCAGATCAAATCAATTTTCAATTACAAGATGCGAGAGTGTTTTTAAAAGAAACAGAAGAAATCTTTGATTTTGTTTTTATAGATGCCGACAAAGAGAATTATGTTGAATATTTTAATTTAATAAAACCTCGAATTAAAAGCGGAGCAATCATTCTATTTGATAATGTTTTGTGGTACGGAAAAGTCCTAGAAGAAGAACCAAAACAAAAATCAACGCAGAAAATAAAAGAACTGAATGACCTGATTTCAAAAGATTCAGATTTTGAAAATCTTATTTTACCTTTGCGAGACGGACTTCATTTAATCAGAAAAAACTAAATAGCAACATTTACGATGAACAAAGGAATCTGCACTGTTTCAGTGGCTGCAATTCGGGCAGAGCAATCGCATCGGTCAGAGATGACAACGCAACTTCTCTACGGAGAAACCGTCGATATTCTTGAAAGTGTTGGACAATTTGCAAAAGTAAAAATGCATTTCGATGGTTATGAAGGTTGGATTCATGCGCAACAACTCGCACTTATTTCTGAGGAAGATTTTGCACAGAAGAAAACAGAATTAGTAGTTAATAATTTTGATGTTTACAATACAACGCAGGGACAAATGTTACTCTCACTAGGAAGCGAAGTAAACAGTGAAAATGAAAACGTTCCGGTTTTAAATTTTGACAACGTTGCCGAGATCGCCAAACAATTTTTAAATGTTCCTTATTTGTGGAGTGGTAGAAGTTTTTTCGGCGTTGATTGCAGCGGTTTCGTACAACTGATCTATAAAATTCATGGGAAATCAATACCACGAGATTCTCCTCAACAGGCTGAAATTGGTGAAGTGTTAAGTTTTGTGGAAGAAAGTAAACCTGGCGATTTAGCCTTTTTCGAGGATGATGAAGGAATAATCACTCACGTTGGATTGATGCTCAATCACCAAGAAATTATCCACGCCTACGGAAAAGTGAGAATTGACTACATCGATTCTACCGGAATTTTCAATAAAGACCTGAATAAACACACTCATAAACTGCGTTTTTTACGCAGTATTTTTTAAAAAAAATATAATGCTTAATTTAGGCAGACTATTATTTTGAATCATCATGAAGAAATTACCCTTTTATCTTAAAATTGTTTCGTTTATTTTTTTACTATTTATATGGGATTATATTTTTATCAACTATAAAAATTTACCGCTTTCTATTCCGATTCATTTCGACTGGGACGGAAAACCAAACTTTTTCGCGCCACGGAATATTGTTTGGGTTTTAGCGGGAATTTCCACCTTCATCTATTTATTGATTTTTTACCTTACGAAAAACATCAATTCACCATTATTAAAAATGCCGGACAATATAAAGCAAGACACGATGAAAGCAGAAAGAATCGTTAGCATTTTCCATTTAATAATTATGGTGCTCTTAACAGTAATTACTTATGAAGCGATTGGGGTTGGTGTCGGCAGAACGGAGGCGCTAAGTCCCGTGCCTATTTACATTATCGTCTTATTAATTATCGGAGTGATTGGCATGTTGATTTATTCTTATTTTACATCTAAAAAAAAAGGTTTCCAAAATCCCATTAGTTAATGTTCTTTTATAATCTATTTATTCGATTACTAATTTCAGCGATGAGAGTCGGTGCAGTTTTTAATTATAAATTGAAGAAAGGATTAGCCGGAAGAAGACAAAGTTGCGATTTAGTAAAAGCGAAATTTTCTCGCGAAGATCAAATCATCTGGATGCACGCTGCCAGTTTGGGCGAATATGAACAGGGACTTCCCGTTCTTGAGAAACTTAAACTTCAATATCCAACGCACAAAATTTTAATTACTTTTTTTTCGCCCTCTGGTTACGATAATGTCATTAAAAAAGATACGATCGCAGACGTGATTTGTTATCTACCGTTTGATACTAAAGAATGGGTTCTAGAATTCATTACAAATTTCAAAACTGATATTTTCTTCACCATAAAATATGATTACTGGTATCATCTTTTAGAAGAACTTAAAAATCAAGGTGCAAAAATTTATGTGGTTTCCGCGCTCTTTTATGAAACTCAGGTCTTTTTCAAAGCGTACGGCGGCTGGTTTGTAAAACAATTGAAGAAAAATGTAGATTTCTTTTTTCATCAGACCAAACGATCAACTGCGTTAGCGAAAGCAAGAGGGTTAAAGAATTCTTTGACCGCAGGCGATACGCGCTACGATCGAGTTCGGAAATTGAGAAGCAGAGATAACTTTGTGGAATATATTGCTGAATTTAAACAGGATTGTAAAACCGTGGTGTTTGGCAGTTCTTGGGAAGCCGAAGAGCGCGTGGCTGAAATTTTAGCCTCAAAAAATAAAGACCTAAAGTTAATTATTGCGCCTCACGATTTAAAACGAGTTACCAATTTAAAAATATTATTTCCGACGGCGATTTTATATTCCCAATTGACAGAGAAAGAAACGTTGCATTTTTCCAATATAAAAGTGCTCATTATCGATTGTATTGGTTTGCTTTCTAAACTATATTCGTACGGAGATTTAGCCATTGTTGGCGGTGGATTTCATTCAAAAGGTTTGCACAACATTTTAGAAGCAGCAACTTTCGGAATTCCCGTGTTCTTCGGTGATCAGTACACCAAAAATCCAGAAGCTGACGAAATAATTTTACACAATGGCGGGAAAAGTTTTGAAGACGAATTTTTTGCTGCTCCTTATCTTTTAGGATTGTTAGAAGATGAAACCACAATGAAAAAGATGGGCGAGAATGCTCGAAACTTTATCGAGGAGCAACCAATTGCCTCAGATGTTATCGTAGAATATATCATAAAAATGCAGGAATCTTAACAACTTAATCTACTGCGATAAAATGGTGAACAGTATGATAAAGGATATCAAATTAATTATTTAGAATCATCGCAGTAATCCATCTGCTTTTAATTCTTTTAAAATTAAATCGATCTGATCTGGAATATTCTCCGGATCGAACCAACTCAGAAATAATCCGTTGTGCAGCGTAAGTTCTTCTAGACTTTTATTGTTTAAAATTCCCTCATGAACTGCTTCGTAGTTTTCTCGTAAATCTAAATAATAATCAGGATCTAATTTTTTAGTTAAAACTAATGATCGGAAGATTTTATTCAATAAATAAATGTACAATTTATAATGATCACCGGATTTTGGTAAGTTTTTCAAAGTTTCGCTAACTAATAAAAGCGCAAGTGAAACTTCACCGAATTTGTCGGTCGTAATTTTTACGTGTTCTGTTATTTTTGAACTTATCTTTCGAATATGAGTTAGGAAATATTTGGTCCGTCCGTATTTTTTGGCAGCAAGGACAACATCATCTTTAATAACGGTTTCCAGTTGTTCTCTTTTGTCGTCGGCGGTTTCGGTATCAATCAATTCGAAGTATAAACGATGCGACAAAATTCTGTCTTTTCTGAGCAAACGAATAATTAATTTGTCTTTTTCCTGCGACGAAAATGCTGAGATTGCTTGCTTAAATTCTTTCGAATATTCCATTAATTAAATATTTTTGAATATTTCATAAATCCATTGATCGCCCAATTTGCTGTATAATACCAAGATTTTAAAGTAGAAAAATGCATGTAATCTTTATAAACTAAGTATTGATCTTTCATAATGTTCGTTTTGTTTCTAGAAATGCTTGTCGCGTGCATTCGGTATTTCGCCATTGTTTTATTGAGTGGTTTCCCAATCGGAATTTTCTTTAATAAATTTAACCACATTACGTGATCTTCCCGTTTGCTGCCAGCGGGAAAGTATTCTTTTCCGACACGTTCGCAATCGTACATCGAACTTAATAATGAAAGACGACAGGTTTTCAGTAAATTATCAAAAGTAACTTCTTTATCTGCTAGAAAATCAGCAATTTTTGGAACTAAATGTTCATCACATCTGGCATAGTTGGAGTAGGCGAGTTCTGCATTTTCCTCTTTCATGAAAGAAACCGTTTCCAGTAAAAAGTTGGGTTCCCAGTAATCATCTGCATCTAAGAAGGTAATGTATTTCCCCGATGCTTTTTCTAACGATAAATTTCGTGCGTGGCCTGCTCCTCCGTTTTTATCTGAAATGGTGAGGATAATTCTTGGATCATTGATTTCTCGGATCATTTTCACCGATTCATCAGTAGAATGATCATCCGTAATCAGCCATTGCCAGTCCGTAAATTTTTGATTTAAGACTGATTGGATCGTTTCTTCTAAAAACTGAGCAGAATTATAGCAAGGAGTAATAATCGAAACTTCGGGCATTGTACAAATATTTCAGCACAAAGATAATTGAATATCGCAAATGATAAATGTGGAAGATAATAGGATCGTGAATTATGTGAACAAAAGTAAGCCAGCGAGTTTCAGTTGAGTTGACATTGCCGCGATGATAATAACCAACATATTTGCTCTTTTAATAAAGTGTTCTCCTCATCTATTCAGGTGGTATTTTTTCGTTTCAAAACCTTAAATTTGTGGCTTACTTTAAATATAAGAAATGTTTTACGACCATCAATCGATCGAAAAGAAGTGGCAGAATTTCTGGGAAGAAAATCAAACCTATAAAACCAACGACGCAACAGATAAACCTAAATTTTATGTTCTGGATATGTTTCCTTATCCATCGGGAGCTGGTTTACATGTTGGGCATCCGTTAGGTTATATTGCTTCAGATATTTATGCGCGTTATAAAAGGCATCAAGGTTTCAATGTTTTGCATCCGATTGGTTACGATTCGTTTGGTCTTCCTGCCGAGCAATATGCGATACAAACTGGTCAGCATCCTGCAGTAACAACCGAAGAAAATATTACGCGGTACGAACAGCAAATGCGTAAGATTGGTTTTTCATTCGACTGGAGCCGAGAGGTGCGAACTTCGGATGCGTCTTATTACAAATGGACCCAATGGATATTTATACAACTTTTTGATTCATGGTATAATAAATCGACCGATAAGGCAGAACCTATTTCAGAATTGATTCATCACCTTGAAAATAAAGGAACGCAAGATTTATCAGCCGTTCAAAATGAGCCATTAAATTTCAGTGCAGATGAGTGGAAAACTGCTACAGAATTAGACCAACAAGATATTTTACTGAATTACCGTTTAGCGTACCGTGCTGAAACCACCGTCAATTGGTGTCCTGGTTTAGGAACAGTTTTAGCCAATGATGAGGTTAAAGACGGCAAATCTGAACGTGGAGGTTATCCCGTTTTCCAAAAGAAAATGATGCAATGGAGTATGCGGATTTCTGCTTATTCTGAACGATTATTGCTCGGACTAAATTCGCTAGACTGGCCCCAACCGTTGAAAGATGCACAAGAATATTGGATCGGAAAATCACAAGGTGCACAAGTTACTTTTGAGGTCCAGGGCTCACCAGAAACAATTTCTGTTTTCACCACAAGACCCGAAACTATTTTCGGAGCAACCTTCATGGTTTTAGCGCCCGAGAATCCTTTAGTTAAAAATTTAACAATTGAAAGTCACCAATCAGAAGTTGAAAATTACATTCAAGAGACATCGAAGAAAACGGAGAGAGACCGTATGGCTGATGTGAAAAATGTGAGTGGTGCATTTACGGGAAGTTATGCTTTGAATCCGTTTACGAATCAACCCATGCCTATTTATATTTCAGATTATGTTTTGATGGGATATGGAACTGGCGCTGTGATGGCGGTTCCTGCGCATGACGAACGTGATCATCGTTTCGCGAAGAAGTTTGGTTTGTCGATTGTGAACGTGATCGAAAACGATCAAGATATTCAGGAAGCATCATTTGATTCGAAAGATTCAGTAAGCATTAACTCGGAATTTTTAAATGGATTGAAATTTGATGACGCCAAAACTTTGATTATTAATGAAATTGAAAAGAGAAATATCGGACACGGCACCACCAATTACAGACAACGAGATGCAATTTTCTCCCGTCAGAGATATTGGGGTGAACCGGTTCCTGTTTATTATAAAAAAGAAATGCCGTATACTTTGCCGATTTCTGCTTTGCCTTTGGAGCTTCCAGAAGTTGAAAAGTATTTACCAACTGAAGATGGCGATCCACCGTTAGGAAATGCGAATAATTTCGGTTGGGATGAAGCGAATCAGAAAGTTGTTGCAACGGATCTAGTTGATAATCAGAATGTATTTCCTCTCGAACTTTCAACAATGCCCGGTTGGGCCGGAAGTTCGTGGTACTTCCTTAGATATATGGATCCGCATAATGAAGAAGATTTCGCGAAGAAAAGTCTTTCTGATTATTGGGGACAAGTCGACTTATATATTGGGGGCAGTGAGCACGCAACCGGACATTTGCTCTATTCTCGTTTTTGGACGATGTTTATGAAGGATAGAGGATTTATAAGCCACGAAGAACCTTTCAAGAAATTGATCAACCAAGGGATGATTTTGGGGATGAGTGCATTTGTATTTAGAGTAGAAGGAACAAATCAATATGTTTCAAAAAGTTTAGCAAAAGATTACCAAGTTCAAAAAGTCCATGTTGATGTTTCTTTATTAAAGGGAGGAACTGATGAACTTGATACAGAAGCTTTCAAGAATTGGCGTTCAGATTATGCTAACGCGGAATTTATTTTGGAAGATGGAAAATACATTTGTGAACGTGAAGTAGAAAAAATGTCCAAATCAAAATATAACGTCGTCAACCCAGATGATATTTGTGACGAGTTTGGGGCCGACTGTCTGCGTTTGTATGAAATGTTCTTAGGACCCATAGAGCAATCAAAGCCTTGGAATACACAAGGGTTAAGTGGGGTTTACGGATTCTTGAAAAAGTTATATAACCTTTATTTTAATGGAGATGAATTCGAAGTTTCTGAAGAAGAACCAACAAAACAAGAATATAAAATTCTCCATACCTTAATTAAAAAGGTCGTTTTTGATATTGAGCACTTCTCTTTCAATACTTCTGTGTCTCAATTTATGATCGCAGTTAATGAATTGCAGAAACTTAAAACCAATAAAAGAAATATTTTAGAACCATTAGCAATTATCGTTTCGCCGTATGCTCCGCACCTTGCAGAAGAACTCTGGAGTAAATTGGGTCATTTGGATTCCATTGAATTTGCACCTTTCCCAGCATTCGAAGAGAAGTATTTGGTAGAAGACGAGTTCGACTATCCGGTAAGTTTCAATGGAAAAATGAGGTTTAAATTAAGTCTTCCTGCTGATTTAACCATTCCAGATATTCAGGAAGTGGTTTTAGCCGACAATCGGACAATTGAACAGTTGCAAGGAAATATTCCTAAAAAAGTGATCATAGTCCCAAAAAAAATAATTAATATTGTTCTCTAAAGGAAATAAGAAAAGAATTTTTTATAGTGCAATCGAAAAAAAGTAAAGTTAATATTTACTGATTTTTCAAGAGTATAAATGAAATCGATGATTATAGCCAATATATGATTCAATTTTTGATGATTTACTAATGGTTGTTTCGTTATACTTCAAAAAAAATATTCGCAATACCTCATAAGTACTTGCATTATTAAAATTTTTAACTTTATTTTACACTCGAAAATTTAAAAAAAAATAACAATTTATAATTTAGTTTAGTATGGAAATGAATGTTTCAAACAACGAGGAGCAAATAGTTGCTAAAAAATTAGGAGGTTTAAATCCGGCCCTAATTCTTCCTATTCTTTTGGTAATAGGGTATTTAATTTATTATTTCGTTTTAGGTAATCCTGGTAACTTTGCTGCCGATGCAAGACTTAACGGTGCATCTGTTGGATTCTCTGGTGTGGAAACAAAGGAATTAAAACCAGATGGTTTTATGGGAATTATCTTCATGGGTGGGCCAATTGTACCAATCCTTATCTCTTTCATGATTATTGTAATCGTGTTCTCAATCGAAAGAGCTTTAGTTCTTAAGAAAGCAGCAGGAGCAGGAAACGTTGACAACTTTGTATTGTCAGTAAGAAGATTGCTTAACCAGAACAAAGTAGATGAAGCTATCGAAGAGTGTGACAGACAACAAGGTTCTGTAGGGAATGTTGTAAAAGAAGGTCTTACTACTTATAAAGCATTATCTCACGATTCTAATTTGTCTAAAGAGCAAAAAATGGTTGCCCTTAACAAATCAATCGAAGAAGCAACAACTTTAGAAATGCCAATGTTAGAGAAGAATATGATGATTCTTTCTACCTTAGGAACAGTTGCAACGTTAGTAGCACTATTAGGAACGGTAATCGGGATGATTAAAGCATTTAACGCATTAGGTTCGGGAGGTGGAACACCAGATTCAGCTGCTTTATCAATCGGTATTTCTGAAGCATTAATTAATACAGCTTTAGGTATTGGTACTTCTGCAGTTGCGATTATTTTCTACAACTATTTTACTTCTAAGATTGATGGTCTTACGTTCAAAATTGACGAGATCGCAATGTCAATCCAACAGTCTTTCGCAGAATTTCACTAAGAATTCTCGTCCGATTGGAGTTCTATAATTTTAAAGTAGAACTCAAAAATCAGAAGTTTAATAAAAAATAATATACAATGGCGAGAGTCAAACCAAAAAGACATAGTATAAGGGTAGATATGACGGCGATGACCGATGTATCGTTTCTACTCCTTACATTCTTTATCCTTACGGCTCAGTTTGCAAAACCTGATGTCGAGACGATAACTACGCCATCTTCTATATCTGAAAAGCTTCTTCCAGAAGGTAGTATGACTATTCTTAGTACCACAGACGGAAGATTCTATTTTACACCAGTTGAAAACGGAACCGAGCGAATTGCTTTGTTAGGTAAAATGGGAGAGAAGTATGGGATGACATTTACTGATAAAGAAAAAGTAGTTTTTGCTAATGTTGAGTCAATTGGAGTTCCTATGAATCAATTAAAGGGATTTTTGGATTTATCAGATGATGACCGAAAGGCCTTTAAAAGCAAAACGGGTATCCCGATGGATAGCACCAATAAACAGTTGATCGACTGGGTAGAACAAAGTTTAGCCGTAAACCCTGAGTACAAATTGGCAATCAAGGGAGATGTAGAAACAAAATATCCAAAAGTTAAATCGTTATTCGAAGGATTGAGAGATATTGATTTCTTGAAGTTCTGGTTAATAACAAGTCAAGAAACGGCACAATAATTTAAGAAATGGCAGACGTACAAGTAAAAGACAACAGCGGGAAAGGCGGAAAGGTGCGCTCAAAAAAATCGGTACCTAACGTAGATTTAACCCCAATGGTGGATTTGGCGTTCCTATTGATTACATTCTTTATGTTAGTGACGACTTTTAACAAACCGAATGTGATGGATTTAGGACTTCCGGCGAAACCGAAAGATCAGCAAAAACCTCCTCCAACTGAAATCGATTTGTCTAATTCGATCTCATTGATAATTGGAAAAGACGATAGAGTTTTTTATCACCAACTAGATGAAGCAGGTTTGAATGACCAAACTTTACAAGAAACTAGTTTTGATAGAAATGGGATTACAAAAGTAATCGAGCAGGCAAAAGCCAGAGCAATTGATCAATCGATATTTACGGTGATCATTAAGCCCACGGACGATGCAGTATATAGAAATTTTGTAGATATTTTAGATGAAATGGCTCTTACCAAAAACGAGAGATATGGGGTAACCGATCTTAAGTCTTGGGAACAGGATATTTACGATAAAAAATCGAGTGGATCAGCGCCCGCGACTGCAGATCCATCGAACTAGAATAACTACTTTTAATATTTAAAAGAAAGAATAATGGCAGATGAAAGCACTTACAACTCTCCGGGAGGCCTGGATGAGATTGTATTTGAAAATAGAAATAAAGCGTATGGTGCCTACGATCTGAGAAGAACTTACAGATCTAGTCTTACCAAAGCTTTTATCATTGGCACTGTTTTTTTCTGTATTGCCGCAATTACACCATTTGTGATAATGAAAATTAATCAAATGCAGGCAAAAGAAAAAACAGAAGTAAACGCTAATTTGATAGACATTCTTCCAGAAGAAGATTTGATTATTGAGGAGGTTAAAGAAGAAGAACCGCCGCCACCTCCGCCTCCAGAAAAAGAAGAAGTTCAAGAAGTAATTCAGAACGTAGTGCCGGAGCCGGTAAAAGCCCCGAAAGTGGAAACACCGCCGCCGCCAATAAGTGAGCAATTAAAAACAACAACTGGTGTAGTTGCTGTAGAAGGAGTTAGAACTCCAGTTTATTCGCCGCCACCACCGCCACCATCAACTGGTAAAGTGCAAACGGTAGAAGTGAAACCACAGGTTTCTGCGACGCAAGTTTATGACGATGTAGAACAGTTAGCAGAATTCCCAGGTGGAATTAATAAGTTTAGATCAAGTGTTCAAAATAACTTCGATACTGGTGTAATGGACGGTGATGAAGGAACTGTTAGAACAACAATTACATTTGTAGTTGAAAGAGATGGTTCAATCACTGATATTAAAGCAGATGGTCCTAACAAAGGATTTAATGCCGAGGCTATCAGAACAGTTAAATCAGTTAAGAATAAATGGTCACCAGCAAAAATTAATGGTCAAGCGGTACGTTACCGTTATAGATTGCCATTAGCAATGCAGTTTGAATAATATTTTTAAATTTATAAAGAGAAAGAGAAGTGAAAGCTTCTCTTTTTTATTTTTTTTGTAGTTTTGTCGATATGGTATTTAACTGGCTTTCCTTGGTCGCCGGCTTGTTCTACGTTTTGTTAGGCATAGTGGTGATAATTTATAAGTTTTTCGTCATTTTTTTAGAACCTAATGTTGCTTATCCTTTAGGCGGTTTGCTGGTTTTATATGGCGGATTCAGAATAACACGTGCAATCTATAGAATTCGAGAAGAGAGAAATGAAAAATAGTTTATTATTACTAATTACCGCCTTGTTACTTTTGTATTCGTGCAAAAAGAAACCGATTGTTACTATAGATAGTCCGCAACAAGGCGAAATAACCATGGAAGTTGACGAGTCTTTTCTAAGTGTTTCAGAAGCACTGACGGACCGATACATGGCGCTTTATCCCGACACCAAAATTAATTTGGAAGTAAAAAAAGAAGACTTCGCGTTTTTGAATCTTTTAGATCAGAAGGTGCGCGTTATTGTCATGTCCAGAGAATTAAATGATAACGAACTAAAAGCGTACAAAAACAAAACAGATCTTGAATGGCTTCCAGCGAAATTTGCGGCGGACGCTGTAGTTTTTATTGTTCCTAAAGATTCGCCTCGTGAAACGATTTCCGTGGCCGAACTGCAGCAGGAATTAAATTCGGATCAACAAAATATAATTTTTGATGGAACCAATTCGAGTAACTTGAATTTCGTTGCCCAGAAATTAAACTCGACACCTAATAAATTAAAATATTCCATCATCAATGGAAATAAAAATTTAATCGAGCAATTAAGCAACTTTCCAAATAAGATTGGCGCAATTAGTTTAAATACAATCAGCAGACCTCACGATCCGGAATCGAAAACTTTAAGAAACTCTGTAAAGATCCTTAAAGTGGTTCAAGACAATAAATCCTACGAACCTCACGTTGAGAATTTGGCAAATATGTCATATCCTTTTACAAGAGTATTGTACTTTCTTACCAATGAAAAATATTTTGGTTTAGGAAATGGTTTTATTCGTTTCTCGTGTACCCAATTAGGTCAGATTGTAGTTGCCAAAGAAGGTTTACAACCATATACTATTTTTAAGAGAGAAGTTCAGATGCGTTAAAGTTTACTAAAATTGGCGTATCGAAAGTTCACCTGGTTTTTTGGTATAAAAATTGGGTGTAACTGATAGTTAGTATTATAATAATTAAACAATTTAAAATGAGAGATATAATGAATGTTACGAAGAAAATTGCTTTCGGGGTTTCAGTAGGGTTTTTTTCAAGTTTTGCCTTAGGCCAAACTTTGCAAGAAGGAATTAATAGTGCCGACAGTCATAAGTATGCGGCAGCCAGACAGGTTTTCACAGAAATGATTGCGAAATCAGCGACGGCAGAGAATTATTTTTATTTAGGAAATTCCTATTTAACTCAGTTTGAACCAAATTTCGATAAAGCTGCTGAAAATTTTAATAAAGGTTTAGCCGCTGACAGAAAAAGTAATATCAATAAAATTGGTTTAGCTTCGGTTAAATTAGGAAAAGGAGATAAGTCAGCTATTTCAGAAATTCAGTCCGTTGTTAAGGATTCTCGAGAAAAAGATGCTGAAGTTTTATACAGAGCTGCCGAAGCACTGACCCTTTTTGGTGGAGCATCAAATGCTGATACGGCGATTGACTATTTAAATAAGGCAATAGAAAAATCTGCAAGAGGTGGAACTCCTGCTCACTATTATTATACGTTAGGTGATGCTTACCGTCTAAAACTGACCAATAGTCCGCAAGTTGCAGGTTCTGCAATGACTGCTTACGAAAAAGCATTACCAAGTGCTAAAAACAAAGCGTCTGTTTTCACCAGAATTGGAACACTTTGGATGCAAGCGCAACAGTGGGAGCAAGCCAAACAAAATATTGATAAAGCCATTCAATCAGATCCAACATATGCTCCAGCGTACAAAGCAAAAGCAGGGTACGATATTAGATATCAGCAAAATGCTTTAGCAACACAAGATTTGATTAACTATGCTAAATATGCCGATGAAGATTCTGATACACAATTAGAAATTTCAAAATTATTCTTCACCAATGAGGATTATGAAAATTCAAAAATGTATTTGGACAAAGTTTTCGATAAAGTAGAAGATCCAATTAAATTTAAGTTGAGAGCTTACTTGCAATATGCAGATGGAGATTACGCTAATGCAAAAACCAGTATTGATTCTTTCCTTTCAAAAGCAGAAAAATCGAGAGTGCTTGCAGCCGATCAGGGATTACAAGGACTAATTGCCGCAGGTCTTGCGAAAGATGAAAAAGACCCTGTCAAAAAAGCAGCCTTGATGACCGAATCTCAGCAAAAGATCGCCATTGCGAAAAATGCTAAAGACGAAACCATGAAGTGGGATGAGGAATTAGTGAAAATCAAAGGTGGCGGTGGCATTAACCAAGCCTCAGTAGATGCTGGTGCAACGAATCCTACGATTGAAGCACTTAAAAAAGAAGTTGCTGCAAAACCTCAGGATACCGATGCCTTATTTAAATTGGCAAATGCATATCAGGAAGTTAAAAACTGGAATGGTGCGATTCATTCTTGGCAAAAAATGAGCGGTTTGTTACCAGATTGGGCACCTGCTTATTATAGTCAAGGTTATTCTCAGCAGCAAGCTGGTAATAGTGAGTTAGCGAAAATGGCTTACGAAAAGTACATTGCAACCGTTAAACCTGAAGAAATACAGAGCAGTAAAGAAACCTTGTCTTATGCCTATTTCGCTGTTGCGTATTTAGAAAAGGATAGCAATCCAGCAAAAGCAAAAGATTACGTTAGTAAATCTGTTGTTTTAAATCCAGAGTATCAAGATGCTGTTAATTTGAATAAGCAGTTGAACGCACAATAAACTTATTATTATAAAAGTAAATCCCATTCGAAAGAGTGGGATTTTTTGTTTTAAGTATTTTAATATTTCTGAAATTGATCTTGTACAAGTTTAATATGTTCTTTTTTTTGGGCGGTTCCCTCGCCTGGCTTATCATTATATTGTAGTAATTTCCCTCTGCTCGGGTCGGGGTCTTTGTTTCAATTCCTCGCGCCTTGGCTAAAATCCTCAGCTTGCTGCGGGATTTCCACGTCGATCCCTACCGCAAATCATGCTCGCAGATAAAGTGGATAACTTTAAATCAACGCCACCGTTCTATCAGTCAAAATGTTAGGTGATTATTTATACACGTATTTAAAATAAAGAAGAAAAAGGTTGCGAGATAAGAAAGGCGAATCTATCTTTGCACCACTTCAAATAAGGAGTAGCGCAGAAGAATTTGAGTTAATAATGTAAGATATAAAAGAAGAAATTATTTTTCTTTTATTATTTTAAAAAAGGCTTTTAAATTAAAATAAGTTCTTATCTTTGCAATCCCAAATCGGTATAGATTAGGGGAGCGCAGGAGTAGGATTGGATGGATTGAGGGGAGAGATTAGGAGTTGAAAATACTTTTAAATTTTTTTTAGAAACACTTGGTCATATAGAATTTATTATATACTTTTGCACTCGCAATTCGGGACTAACGATAGAAAAGAAAGTCTTGGAGTACTGCGAGAAGAATAGAGATCATTGACATTTAAATAACAACCAAAAAAGTAAGGAAAAACTAGAACGTTAATAACTTTGAGTGAGTCAGACAAACATACAATGGAGAGTTTGATCCTGGCTCAGGATGAACGCTAG
>JBBSRZ010000003.1:0-62482 GCA_038242555.1 Flavobacteriales bacterium
AATATAAAGAGAAGTTTCGGCTTCTCTTTTTTTGTTTAAAAAAAGGCTTTGATGGAGAATCTTATTTAAGGTTAAATTTATCTTAGCAAATTTATAAAAGTTTAAACATTTTACTTATACTTTTAAGTTTAGACGAATTTTAATAATATTTGGCATGTTTGTAGAGTAATTTTTTATGTAACCCTTTAATATTTAAATTATGAAAAAGATCTATACTATTGGTGTATTATTAATGAGCCTCAGCATTTTTGCACAAGAGGCAGGGAAAGCAGGAGAACTGCTGAAAAATGAAGCGAGAACCAACGAAATGCAAAATCAGCGAAATGACGCTTTAGGTAGAGGAACTGATAAAGTTTTGGACAATTCTAAGTATCGAAAAACTCCGCAGAATAAAAACCAAAATCCAACTACTAATAATAATTATCGTTGGAATTATAATTACGGCAACTCAGAAGTATTTTTAAGAATTCCACAGAATGGAAATTATACGGTGGAAGTTGGTGATCAAATGATGAGCAATTCTGCAGGAAAATTTAGGTTCTTTGATTTAAAATTTGGAACGCTGCCGATTTCAATTTATGAAAATAACTATTTGATTTACAGAGCGAACTTGCGATTGCAATCTTACACCAGACTCGTTTTAGATTTCTTTCCTAATCAAGGTTTATATTTGTTAGGAACGTATCAGGTACAGAACAGTTCTTATGGAATCAATGAATGGGATGACATTTGGAACAATCCTTACGGCAATCAAAATGGGGACTGGAACGGCAATTCGGGCAACGGGGGCAATTATCGAAATGCGATGAATAATCAAGATTTTAATAATTTAATGTCTTCGCTTAGAAATAGTCGGGCCCGTGATAAGGAGCGAGTTCCAATGATTACCATGGCTGCAAGAAACTCAAATTTCACCTCGCAACAAATATATAATATGATCAATGCCATGGATTATGATAACTTAAAACTAGATGTTGCAAAAATTTTATATCCGAAGTGTGTCGATCGACAAAATTTCCATTTGGTTTTTGATGTATTTACTTTTGACACTTCTAGAAATAAACTCATCGATTTTATTTCGAGATATCGATAACAGAATTTGAGAATTGTTCGTTTAACCAAAAAAAAGAGAAGTTTCGGCTTCTCTTTTTTTATATTTTAATTCGATTACTGACCATTTAATTTGTTTCTGGTCTCGATCGAAACTTCGTAGATCTTCTTTCTAATTTGCTGAATTTTCCCGACTGGTTGTAAATTCTCCGCGTTCTCAAACGGATTAAAATTTATGTTTTCAATTTCTGGACTTTTTGAATCTAGCAATGAATTCTGTGGAATAATTACTCTTCCTAAACAATATTCAGGTGCGTTTTTCCAGGTTTTCATTAAATCATTTATCGGTTGATCTTTCAAGTTCTCACATACTTGAATCATTAAATGATAAGTCGATTCTTGTAAAGAAATAAATTCTGGAATCGATTCTTTTTGCGGTTGATCTTTGCCGAGATCAGGAATTCGCTTTGCGGGTTTCAACCCAATTTTCATCACGTAATCTCCAATTCGATAACAACCGATTCCCTCATAATTAAAGGAGAAGAAAAAATCATTTCTTTTCGGAATAAATTGAACAGTTTTCTTTAGTAAGTCTCCCGAAAACGCCGATGAAAAAAGTGAAATACTATTTTTAAATAATGACGGTAAATCCATAACTGAGACTACGAAATTATCTTGCTTTGTAACTAGGAAAGTATTGATAGAAGTGAAAAACTTTAAAAATAGCGAGGGTGAATTGGTCGGAAATAAAGGAAAATTAACCAACGGAAAATTGGCATCTTGTCCATTTATATTTTTAATTTTTAAGGAAAATCCGTAGAGTGGAGCGTCTCTTCCTTTTTTATTGATCACCAAATTGGCATTAGAAAATCTGGCGATTAATTCGTAATTAGTTTTATTAAAAATGTCGCTAAGAAATTCTGGTAAATATTCTGAGATCTTTAAACTTCCTTTGGCCGTGGCGTACGTTTTTGAGTGAGCATCTCGCGTGGCAAAATCAACGTCGCTTATCTCTGCAGAACTTTTGATAAATTTTTCAACCGATTTTTTGGCTCTTGCTAAATCACGGTTTTCTTGCGCTGAAAGTTGGTCAAAATCGGAAGTATATTTAAGAAAGGATTTCATAGATTTTTCTTTCAACGTAGCAACAACCATTCCCGAAAATTCGTGAGAAAATACCTTATCTTTGCACCTTATTAATATTCACTTTTTAGTTAGCATTCGTTATGAACCTCGGAAAAACTCAAACTTTAAAAATCGCAGAAAAAAATTATTCAGGACTATTTCTAGAAGATGAAGAAGGGGTAAGATGTTTTCTACCTAAAATTTTCGCCTCCGAAGAATCAGAAGTTGGTGATGAGATGGAAGTTTTCGTTTATCAGGATGATGACAAATTAAAAGCAACAACCGAAAAAGCAAATGCCGAAGTAGGAGAGTTTGCGGTCATGACTTGTGTGCAAAGTTTGCCAGCCGGCGCGTTTATGGACTGGGGAATTATTAAAGATTTATTCGTACCGTACAAACAACAAAGAGCGAAGATCGAAGAAGGAAGACGCTATTTAGTTCAAGTTTATATTGATGATGTTTTAGGATTAATTACGGGAACCACGCGCTATAAGAAAAATCCACATTATGACAATCTGCCGTTCCAAAGAGGGGAAAAAGTAAATTTAATTATTGCAGGTCAAAGTGAACTCGGCTGGAATGTAATTGTCAACAAAGAATATGTTGGCTTAATTTACACCTCTGATGTTTATAAAAGATTGTTTCCTTTGTCTGAAGAGGTGGGTTACATTAAAACAATTCGGGAAGATGGAAAAATCGATGTTTCGCTTCAGTTAGAAGGTTACGAGAATATTGATGAATTCCAAAAAATGATTTTAGATAAGTTAGAATTCAATTATGGTTTAATTTACTTGTCTGATAAATCTACGCCAGAAGAAATTAAAGACGAATTGCAGATGAGCAAGAAGAATTTCAAGAAAGCCATAGGTGGTTTATACAGAGAAAAGAAAATTGAGATCTTAGAAGATAAAATTCGATTGATTACAGAAGAATAAGAAAATACAAACAAATCAGATTCAAATAAAAAAAGAGCAGAAATTTCTGCTCTTTTATTTTTCAAAATTACGGATATTCCAAAAGAAATGTTTGTTTTAATTTCTGTTTTTCATTAACACCCAACCGTTTAACACACGTCCATCAGAGACTTTTACGACATACCAATAATTTCCAGTGGAAAGAATCCCCACGTTGGAAGTTCCATCCCATTCGAAAGGTCCGTTGGTTATTTTATGTAGAACTAACTTTCCGAATCGGTCGAAAATCTGAATTTGGGAATTTGTATAATTCTCTAAACCAGATATTTTCCAGGTGTCATTTGCGCCATCAGCATTCGGCGTAAATACATTGGTAATACTGAAAATGGTGAATTTCAAAGTGCCGATAATACATCCTAATTTAGTTTTCACATAAACAATATAGTTTCCGTTTGAAAGGTTTTTAAAGATCTGAGAATCTTGCCATGTAATATTATTGAGTGAATACTCGAAATCTCCTAGAGCAGACATTTCAATCGTGGCAGAATTATTCACAATGGTCACTCCTACAATAGTCGCAATCACCGATTGCATAACATTTATTGAAGTAGAATTTTCACAGTCGGAACTGTTTTTAACTTTAACAGAATATATTCCCGGTTTAAAAACAACTAAAGTTTGATTATTTGAAATGATAATTGAAGAGTTGTCTTTAGTCCATTCGTAATAAGAAAAGCCAGCACCAGCATCTAATGTGGTTGATTGGCCGTTACAGAATTCAAATTTATTAGAAATAGTTACAATCGGTTTCGGGTTCGAGGTTAAAGTCAATTTTACATAATTAAAACAACCCAATGAATTAGAAATCTTAACAATGAATACATTGGAACCGACAGTCAAACTTACTTCTCCAGGATTTAGAATCTTTTGATTGTCTTTGTCATAGAATTCGAACGAATAATTAACCGGATTTGCAATTAGGTCTGCTTTATAACTATTAAGGTTATCTTTTTTTGTTGTTGAAGTAGTATCATTACAAAAGGTTTTGGCATAATCATTCGCCGGAATTCCACCATTGGTCACATTTACTTTTACTGCTAATTTCTGAGTACTTTCACACCCTTTAATTGTTTTGGTTGCGTAGTACGTTTTTCCATCAATAAGTGGAGTAGTGAGCAATAAAGAATTTCCTGCTGTATCGTACCATTTAATATTGGTATCTGTAACAACAATATTTGAAACCGTAGGATTTTGCGCCGAACAGAAATCTTGTTGTACACTTCCAGTTGGGGCATTCGGATTATTGACATTAACTAAAATTTCTTTCTTGTCACTTTCACAACCGTTTAAAGTTTGGGTAGCAAAATATTTTGTTCCACCCACCAAAATGGTATTTGCATTTAAAGAATTTCCTGACACATCATACCATTTGATTCCAGATCCGGTAATTTGAATATTTGAAATTTTGGGATTGTCAATCAGACAGAAATCTTGAGGAGAAGTCGCCGTCGGTAAAGGTTCACTTGTAATAATTACATTTTGATTTTGAGTCGAACTATTTCCATGGCCATCATTAAAAGTCCAGCGAATGATATAATTTCCTGGTAATGAATATCGAAGTCGATCTGTAGTTGTGCCGATAATATTTCCGACGCAAGCATCGCTCGCAGTTGGAATCGTAGTGATATTTGTTTGGCAGTTTCCAGTAATTATTGGTAATGATGCAAGATTGGGAACTGGAGCAGTAATATCCTCCACCTTTATGTTAACAGAATAGTTACCATCACAATCTCCAGTTCCAGAAATGACACAAGTGTAAGTTCCGGAATGAATTGAACTTGCATTAGGAATTGTAGGATTAGGTATTGAAGAAGTAAATCCATTCGGACCGGTCCAAGCGTACGAAGTTCCTCCTGTAGCTGTTAATTTTATTTCGGAACCCGGACAAACTTGTGCATTGGCTGTAACAGCAACATTATTTTGACAGTCTCTGAATTTAGAGATTAAATACAATCCCCAATAAGGATTTGTTCCCATGAAAGTTCCTGGAGTGCCGAAATATGGCACTCCCCGCCCATAGGTATATACATGATTATTACGGTGAAATACACTAAAAGACTCGGGATAATAACTTCCCCATATTTGATCACCATCACTGCTAAATTTTGATATATAACCCGATCGGTGCGTATACGATCCGTTGTAATTAGAGATATACCCATTTGAAGTAACAAGTCCTGTATCATTTCTGGATCCGCCGACAATAAAAAGACTTCCATCCTCTTTTACAAACATATCGAAAACTACATCTTCAAAACTTGTATTTGCGCCGTAATAGGTTCCCCAACTTCTTTTCCCGTCTGGGTCTAATTTTGCAATGAAAACATCAGAATCTGTCCCACCGAACTGCGGTTTGTGCGCTCCTGGAGTAGCGATATTGTGAGTGGCGGTAGTGTTGCCAGCGATATAAATATTCCCTGCAGAATCTGCGCCTAATCCGTAAACAAAGTTATTTTTTACACTTAGGCCATTTTGAGGATAAAGAAGAGTTCCACCATAATAAGTGCCCCAAAGTTTATTGAAATTTTTATCAAATTTTAAAATAAGAGAGTTAGATCTTCCGATGATATTGGGCTGATGCGTTCCGGCAGTCGCTTGATTCGGAAATGATGCATCGTAACTATACGCCGAGAAAATATAATTATCATTTTTATCAACGGTATTTTTATAGATAATTTCAGGTAAATAACTACCGTATAATTGGACTCCATCTTTTGAAAATTTGCCAAAAAATCCGATACAATAATTGTAATTAAAATACGGAGAATAAGGATTTGGTGTTGCGATGCCAGTATTGCTGTATGTTCTTCCAGAGATTATTAGATTTTCTTCACTATCTAGAGTAACGGAAAGGATTTCGTCGTTGTGATCTCCGCCAAAATAGGTTCCCCATAATCGCTGTCCAGAATCGTTGAATTTCATGATCATTCCTTCCACCCCATATCCAGTCGCATCAACTTTATGTGCGCCTGGAGTAGTAAGATTGTTGGAATAACCGATTTGTTGCTCATTGGCTTTTCCCACGATATAAATATTATTGTATTGATCAATTTCAAAATCGTTGATCACATTCATAAACCCACCATTTACATAAATTGAAAAATTACCGATAAAGGTGCTCCACAATCTTTGACCATGACTGTCGAATTTTGATAAGAGCGAATATTCATCATACATGCTTCCAATGTTTGTTTGAAATGCTCCTGATGTAGTGAGATTTGGAGTCTCTGGAACGCTAATTTGCGTGGAGATATATACGTTGTCGTTATCATCTGTCCGTATATTTTTTACCTTTTCGTCATAACTATTTCCCCAATAATAGGTCGCCCATATTCTCGTCGGGACTGGGTCAATTATCACCACTTTATCAGAAACGTTTTGTTCCGAATAAAATCCAAATGTTTGATTTCCTAGATCTTTAAATGAAACATCAATCGGCATTTTTCTATGCTGCTCTTCAGTCCATGATTCTGGAATATTTTCTTGCATTTCTCCAAACCGTAAATTCATAGAAAGTTTTCCGCCCTTTAATTTGGTTTTCGCACCGTTGAATTTTAATTTAATATCAGAAATTTTCCCACCGGGATTTACCACGAAATTATACTCAATTGGTTGTAAAGTATCGTTGGGTTTAAAGAAAACTAAATCAATATTTGGATAGAGATTTTTGTAAGTAATTTTTTTGAATCGATGCACATTCTTGATTCCTTCAGGCTTGCCAGGAACATTGTAATAATTATCG
This sequence comes from Flavobacteriales bacterium, assembly GCA_038242555.1. GTDB lineage: Bacteria > Bacteroidota > Bacteroidia > Flavobacteriales > Weeksellaceae > Kaistella. Next base: position 6,892 of record JBBSRZ010000003.1, read on the forward strand.
TAATCCGTAGATTTTCCTTCCGCAATAATTTGAGGGTTTTTATTTCCACGTACGAAATCAATATCGATACGGTGATACTGAAAATTGAGATCGTATTTCTGAAGGTTTTTATCTTTTACAGAAACGTCATCATTCTTTATGTTTTTTTTCTTTTTTAAAACCTTCTTTACCTCATAAACATCATAAGAAAAACCGTCATTTTTTATTTGAACATTAAGACCGTTTGATTGAAATAAATACTTGACGTCAGAGTTTATTTTTCCTTTTTGATCGACCATCTGACCTTTGTTTTCGTAAAAGAAATGAGCAGCATCTGATCTTAGGTTTTGGGCAAATAGGGTAGAAGTTAAAGTAAAAAAGAAGTAAAAAAGAAAGAGTTTTTTCATCAACAAAATTATGCTCAAATATAAATTATTCCTTAATATTGACCAAAACGAAAAATCAGATAATTTTCATTAGAAACGAATGCATATCCGCTGTCTTAGGAATTGGCAAATATTTCCAATTAAATCATAAAAAAAGAGCAGAAATTTCTGCTCTTTTTTGTTAGTTAGAAGTTGACTATTCTGAAGAATTATCTTCGTTATTTTCAGGATCCTCTTTCTTCGATTCTTCTTTCGATTTCCTCGGATAATAAACTTTTTTCTCTTCCTTGATGACCGTTGCTTCCTTTGCTTCTTCGCCTTTTAAATAAGTTGGTAAATTCAAACCAGCCATATTAAACAAATCATTTAAAGGTGGTACTGATTTCATCATTCCCGAAACAAAATTTGCCGTAGACGTCGTTCCATCCACATTATTTCCGCCATCCCAAACGGTAATTTTATCAATCTTAATGTTTTTTACTGCTTCCACTTGAGTTTTCACCAATTCTGGTAATTTCTCAATTAATAATAATTGGAATGCACTGTTGGTATCTCCGCCTGCTGCTTGAACGATCTTGTCATAACCTTCCGCTTGTTTGGTCAGAATTTCATAGAGTCCTTTAGCTTCAGCATCCATTTTAGCAAAAATTGCATCTGCTTCACCTCTTGCTTCCAGTCTTATTTTCTCAGCGTCGGCCTCTGCTTCAATAATTTGCTTTTGTTTCGCTATTTCTGCGGGAATTACAATGTTTGCATTTTGCGTCGCACGTTCTCTTTCCGCACGTGCTTTCTCCGCAAGTTGTTCCGCTACATACGATTCTTCCAAGGCTCTTGCAGCCTGAACTTTCTCCGCAGCCATGGCCAATTTACTGGCTTCTGCTTCTTTTTCACGACGCAAAGCATCTGATTGTGCGATCGTAATCTTAGCTTCGTTTTCTCCTTTTACAGCAAGTGAATCGGCTTCGGATGTTGCAATTCTAGATTCTTTTGCCGCCACCGCTCGACCAATACTTTCATCTTTCGCTGCGGATGCGATACTTACTTCACGATCTTTATTGGTAATCGCAATCTTTACATCACGATCTCGATGGGTTTCTGCAATTTGCGTTTCACGTTCCCGATCTGCAATTGCTTTTCCGGTTTCTCCAATTTTTTCTTGTTCTGCTACAGAAATTTTAGCTTCGTTAATTGCTTTTGCTGCCGCCTCTTTTCCTAAGGCTTCGATATAGCCAGATTCATCTTTAATATCTGTAACGTTGACGTTAATTAACTTTAAACCGATTTTCTTTAGTTCGTTATCAACATTCTTTGCAATGTTTTCTAAAAACTTATCACGGTCTGAGTTAATTTCTTCAATAGTCATCATCGCAACTACGAGACGTAATTGACCGAATAAAATATCTTTAGAAAGTTCCTGAATTTGTTCAGTTGTTAAACCTAAAAGTCTCTCCGCTGCATTGCCCATTGAATCTGGTTCGGTGGAAATTGCAATCGTAAATCGACAAGGGACGTCGACTCTAATGTTCTGCTTAGAAAGAGCATTGGTTAAATTGGCCTCAATAGAAATCGGCTTTAAATCAAGATAAGCGTAATCCTGAATTACAGGCCAAATAAAGGCTCCACCACCATGAATACATTTCGCAGACTGTCCGCCGGTTTTCCCGTAAACCACTAAAATCTTGTCCGAAGGACATCTTTTATATCTCGATATTAAGGCGAGAATGGTCACAAACACGACGAATGCACCAATGCCAATTAAAATAAATCCTTCCATTAATTATTATTTTTTTTTAAATTTTTTCTACGAATAAAACTTGATTTTCGACTCTGGCAATCCTCACCTTATTTCCGGTGTGAATTTTCTGCTCTTGCTCGGTGACCGCTTCTAGTTCGTGTACGCTTCCATTAACGCTGACCTGTACTTTCCCCGATCCGGTTTTACGTCCGGGAATAGTCATATAAACTTCGGCAGTTTTTCCCACCGTTCCACTGATGTTAAAGGTATTGTCTTCCTGAAGTTTCAGAATTTGCTTGATGATGAAGAAAAATATTCCGACGAAGACGACGCCGACTACAAAAGCCAATACTATTAAAAGAACCTCGTTGACTTTGCCATAAAAGGCGACGCCCGTCCAGCCAAAACCGAGTAAGAAATTAATTAAATTTCTAAATGAAAATAGTTCAAAAGGTGCTTCTACATCATGAAAATCACCCTCGAAGTCTGCATCTAAATCATCAGAAGCATCGGTGCCTAAAAAAGTCGTGATGGTTTGAAAAACAAAGATTAAACTGGCAAAAAAAGCAAGATACCAAAACGCTTGTTGCAAAGCCGGCATCTCAGAAAAGAATTCTGGAATCATATATTTATTTTCAAATGCTAATATAAAGAAAAGATAGGCAGTTTTTAGATTATTCTTTCCTTACCAAAAGAATCCAATCATCATCTAACAACTTATAACCGATATCATATAGGAATCGATATTCTGCGCCGTTTTTATAGATTTTCAAATTGGTGAAGTATTCGAAATCGAAACCGTCGGAGATTAATCTGTTTCTGGTGGTTTTGGCTTTTCCGTCGATGAATTTCTGCTCAGAAAGAACGCGGTGATTTTTGCGCAATTTATTATTGATGTTCCGCATCAGGTTTGATGAATCTTTGTTGTGCTTGTTATTGTAGGCATTTCTACAGCCATCGTTGCAAAACTTTTTATCGCTGCGTCCAATAATTTTATCGTTGCATTCCAGACAATTTTCCATAGCAATAGTTTGATACTCAAATATATAAAAATATCCGTTTGTAAACGGATATAATTTTGCGTTAGTTGATATTACATCAAGTAAATAGATTTAAGTTACAGTTACTTTCTCTAAAAATCTGCCGTACTTTTTTGACTTTCCGTAATTCACGGCAAATTCTTCGTCTGCAAAAACCGTTTTTCCGCCAACCATCACTCTAGAAATAACTCCTTCATTTCTATTGACCAATCGTTCATAGTTTCCAAATTCTTCAATAACATCTAACTCAACTTGTTCCGTAATATTGTTGAACTTTGTTGGATCAATAATTACCAGATCTGCAATTTTACCTTTTGCTAAATGTCCACAGTCCAAATCAAACCAATCTCCCTGTTCTTTAGTCAATCGCCAAATGCACTTTTCCATCGACATAATTGGAATTTCTTTATCAACCGATTCCTGAACAATTTTGATCATTTTTAAAGGGAAATTGTAGAACGCCATGTTATTCAGATGAGCGCCAGCATCTGAGAAACTAATTAAATTATATTTAAAATTATAAAGATCGCTATACTTTTCTTTTCGGTCATTCGCAATCGTAGTCGTCCATCTTATTTTTTTATCATATTCAATAATGGTATCTAAAAAGACATCAACCGGATGCTGGTTTTTCTCCTCAGCAATTTCATAGAAGCTTTTTCCAATTAAACTTTTATCTGGACAATCGATAATGACGGCTTTGCTTAAATCTTTATGCCATACTTTCGGTGCAAATTTTTTCTTGATTTCTTTTTTGAAATTATCTCGGAATTCTTTGTTGGAGATCAATTCATCTCGTTGATCTAGTTCTTTTGCCAGATTTCTGAGGGCTTCACCACTGGGGAATTCTTCGAACATCACTGAATCTACGCCATCGTAATAAACGGTAAACGGACAAGGCGGAGATTGCATTCTGAAATTGGCTTTTCCTAAAACATTAATTGCTGTCGAGGCGGTTGCGATAATCGGATATATATAACGATCACCAATTAAATCCATCATCGCGATCATGGTCGTTTTTAAAGGCTTGCGGAAAATTCCTGTACTCGCTAACATGTAATTAAAAGCATTGACTCTAGTTACTAAATTCGGCGCTCCCTGCAGGATCGCGTCTCTTTTTCGGAGGAGTTCGATTAAACTTTTACGTTCTTTCCAAGAAGAGTAGAAGGATGGAGTTTTATGCGACCAATATCGATCACCATCCATTTTATCCCACGGATTATCCATAGTTGATAAACCGATGAAACCTTCATCCAAAGCATCGTTGAGCATTCTGAGCATCACATTTTGCTCTTCTTTAGTGGCGGTAATGTCATCTGATAAAGATCGTTTGATTCCGAGCGCTTTCATTCGGATATCAGAATGTCCGATGAAAGACGCAACATTGATTCCTAAAGGCAATTGATTAATATATTGCTTCCATTCTTTTGGCGAGTTCCACGTTTTATTTCTTTCTAATAAAGGCAACATAACCTCTCTCGGAATAGCTTCGACTCTGGTAAACGAATCAGCCGTGTCTTCTGGACTATTAAAAATCGCGGAGACGGAGCAACTTCCTAAAATAATGGTCGTAACACCATGACGCGCGGATTCTTTTAGTCCGGGAGATGCGAGAAGTTCGGCATCGTAATGCGTGTGAGAATCGATAAATCCTGGAACAATCCATTTTCCTGCGGCGTCAATGATTTCTAAATCTTCAGCAGAACTTGAAAGATTCACTCCAATTTCGATAATTCGTCCATTTTCATCAATGAGTATATCTTGAATAGTCGCTTTTTCATCAGCTTCGCCGGAAAAAAATAGTCCATTTTTGATTAATGTTTTCATGTCGTATTTATGAGATTTTGAATTGCTCGTGATTTTCCAGACAACTTCAAATATGAATTATGTGATACTCAAATATATAAAAATATCCGCGTGAAAACGGATATAGATTGATAGAGAAGGTGCGACGATTTCAAGTGTTTTAAATTGTAGAGATCAAAGTAAAATTAAGTTGTCGAAAACGAACTCAATTAAATGAAATTGGTTTCTTTAAGAAGATCCAAATTAGCTGATATTGAGTTCTGGTCTGCGTTTTATATCTATTAACTCTGGGTGCTAAAATAGCCGTTATAGCCGCACTAAGTATTACTACATACATTTCATTTAAATCTTTAAATATCAAACTAAACACATTCCAAGTAATTAAATAAATAATTACAAAAAAAAAGAAAAATAGTAGAAAAATTTTCGTGTTGTTTTTCATTTTTTGGAGTTTAGAATTATATAAAGATATAATAAAATTTTCAGCATAGAACCCGCGACAAATATTCTATTTATTGAAGCGCAATGCAGTATTAAAGAAAACAGTGTTTATCTTTGTAAAAAAATTATCATGTTCACCCTTTTATCCGATTTAGGTATTATTCATCCACTTCAAAAAGCGTTACGCGATTTAGAAATAACGGTAGCCACCGAAATTCAGGAGCAGGTTATCCCCTTAATTTTAAATCAAAGTGAAGATTTAGTTGCGCTTGCTAAAACAGGAACGGGTAAAACTGCGGCGTTTGGATTGCCACTTTTACAACTGGTTGATGTTGAAAATAAGAATACTCAAACCTTAATTCTATCTCCAACCAGAGAATTGAGCCAGCAGATATATAATAATCTTGCAGAGTTTGCAAAATACCTTCCAGAAGTTTCGATCACATTGCTATCTGGTGGAACCTCCGTTAAATCACAGATCGAAGAATTAAAATCTAGTTCACATATTATTGTCGCGACGCCAGGTCGGTTTTTAGATCTATTGGAAAAAGGCGCACTGAATATTGAATTACTAAAGCATTTAGTTTTAGACGAAGCAGATGAAATGTTTCAAGCGCTAAAAGACGATTTGATGCCCATATTAAAAGCGATACCTAAAAACCGTCGAACATTTTTATTTAGTGCGACGATGCCGGGAGAATTAAAAGATATCGTTCATAATTACATGTCAAAAAATGCAATATCGGTGAGTGCTGATATGGAAGTTTTAGGACATGAAGATATTGATCATCAATACATTGTGGTTGAACCTATTGAAAAATTGGATGTGCTTTTGCATTTTCTAAATTCTCAGGAAGGTGGCAGAGGAATTATTTTTTGTAAAACAAAAGCAGCTGTAAATAAACTCGCAAAAAATTTAGCTATTCGAAAGATTTCTTCCGGTGCTTTGCATGGAAGTTTAACTCAGGGAATTCGGGATCGGATTATGGAACAATTCCGCGAAGGATATATCGATATTTTGGTTGCGACCGATTTAGTTGCCAGAGGAATTGATGTGAAAGAATTGGCTTATGTTGTCAATTATCATTTGCCAGACACACCTGAAGCATACGTTCACCGTAGTGGAAGAACGGGTAGAGCAGGAGCAAAAGGACTATCGATGACAATTATTCAGCAAGAAGAAGTTAAAGAAATTGCAGAATTTGAAAAAGAATTAGGTATTCATTTTAAGCCAGGTAAAAAAGCAAACGCCGAAGACATTGAATTTAATAACACGTTGGTTTGGGCAAAGAAAGTATTTAAAACAAAACCAAATCGAGAACTTCCGGAAGAAGTGAGACAACAAGTGAAAACGATATTTCATCACTTAACTAAAGAGGAATTAATCGATAAAGTACTCGCCAATTATTTGGCGGAAAATAGTCAAAGCAATTAAGTATAAACTTTTGGATTTTTGAAAATAAAATTGGGCGATAATTATCTATCGCCCAATTTTATGAGATGTAACTTAGTATTTCTACCAAATTAAAAATTAACAATCTATTCGATTACTTTTTCTACTCGTGCTATAGAATCGAATTTTGACAATGTCAGACGAACAATACTGTCTTCTTGTGCTAATAGATCATGAGGAACGTTGGCGTCCAAAGAAATCAAATCACCTGATTTCAAAGACATCTTTTCGCCGTTCACACCGAAATCAATTGCACCTTCGTGGATTTCCACGGTGATCGGGAAGCCCGCTTTGTGTTCTTTCATGGTCTGACCTTTTCGAAAGACAATTCTTATTTCTTTTGATGATTCTGTTTCCATCATCACCGTTACTGCTACTTTATCTTCATTGTATTTAAGATCATTTCTTAAAGATGCTGTTTTCATAATATCAAATTTTATTAATCTTCAAGTTAATTAAATCTTTCGAATAATTTTGTTTTGCTGTCTCTGGAATTTTTATTAGAACAAGGGAAATGGAAAAAGTTAGTCAATGAATCTTTTTTAAGTTGTTTTTCTACCGGTTTTTTATAAATTCTGTGTTCGTCAAATTTTTTTAGTCTGGCTGAGAGCGTACTTTTTCTGAATAAACCATTTATTTGAATCTTTAGACAACAGTAAAATTAAGGTGATGAGTTGGAGAAAGGTCGCGATTGCTGAAATTATTCCATTCAGTAAACTTATTTCAAATGTTTTCGTGAGTGCAAAAGGAAAGAGGAGCAAACCCAACCCGATCATTATGATCGAAATAAATCCGCGCCCAATTTTTCCTATTATTCATTTGATAAAACAAAAATCCTAAAATTAGATACGTTAAAAGAGTGATGATTATTCCTTCGGTTGTTGCCAGTACTTTCATATCAGCGTAGATCTCGTTAATAATGGTATTGATAAATCCAACACCTAGAGATAGTGCGAATAGGAGCAAAGCGTTTGAAACTGCTCTAGGTTTAATGTTGACACTAAGTTCGTTTTCCATGTTTTAAATCTTTATTTTATTTAAATCTTAGTTTAAAAATAATTATTGCTCATACTTTTATTTTCGAAGATTAATTTTTATAAAAAAAAACACGGCGATTAGACCGTGTTCTTTGTTACTTGTTTGGGGAAATTAATTAATCTTTATGTCCGTACAATTCATTGTACAATTTAATATACCTTTCTTTTACAGCTTTTCTTTTTAATTTCAGGGTAGGAGTGAGCAATCCTAATTCGATCGACCAAACTTCTGGTGTGAGTTCGAACTTCTTGATCTGCTCCCAGTGTCCTAATTTGGTGTTCAGATAATCGATCTCTTTACCAATTCTTTCTTTTAATTCTGGGCTTTTAGCCATTTCTTCTGGAGAAGAACCAATTTTTAAATTTTTCCGTTCTGCCCAATTCTTAATGAAGTTGAAATCAGGTTGTACGAAAGCACACGGCATTTTCTCGCCATCACCAACCACCATGATCTGTTCAATAAATTTAGATGCTTTCGCTAAATTCTCAATAACCTGTGGCGCTATATATTTTCCGCCAGAAGTCTTGAACATCTCCTTCTTACGATCCGTTATTTGTAAATAACCTTCCGAGTCAAGATGACCAATATCACCAGTTTTAAAGAAACCATCTTCATTAAAAGCATCTTTAGTCATTTCGTCATTTTTAAAATAACCTTTAAAAACTGAAGGACCTTTTACCGTAATTTCTCCATCTTCTTGGATCTTTACTTCCAAATTATCCAAGACGTGCCCAACAGTTCCGACTTTAATTTTACCAAAACTATTTACTGCAATTACAGGTGAAGTTTCGGTCAGTCCATAACCTTCTAAAATAGGAATACCCGCGTTCTGGAACATTTTATTTAAACGAGTAGATAAGGCCGCAGAACCGGAAACCAGCGTTATGATGTTTCCGCCTAAACCATCTCTCCATTTGGAGAAAACTAATTTATCAGCAATAATTTCTTTAAGTCCAGACGGTTTTCCAATGGTTTCTTTGGCTTTATTTACACCTAAGGCCCACAAGAATATTTTCGATTTTAGGCCGCCAGCACTTGTTCCTTTATCATAAATTTTATCGTATACTTTTTCAATCAAACGAGGAACGACCGACATAATATGCGGTTGAACTTCTTTGATATTGTCGCCCATTTTTTCGATGCTCTCTGCAAAGTAAATAGCATATCCGTTATATTGATACAGATAGAAAAGCATTCTTTCGAAAATATGGCAGATAGGTAGGAAACTTAGAATTTTAATATCGGTAAATTCTAAACCTTTCACGCGAGGAATCCTTTTATCAGAGCCTAAAACATTCGCCACGATATTTTGATGAGAGAGCATAACTCCTTTGGGTCTACCAGTAGTTCCAGAGGTATAAATGATGGTTGCCAAATCCTCAGAATTAATCATTTTAGAAATATCTTCTACTTCATTTTGATTGGCCTCATCTTTTCCTAAATCCACGATTTCTCGCCAGTTGGGTGCGCCATCTATATCATCAAAACTAAAAACGCCTTGCAATGTGGCTACATTGTCTCTAATCTTCATTACTTTATCGTACAACTCTTTGTCGGAGACAAAACAATATTTTACGTCTGCATTATTAAAGATAAAGTCATAATCTTCTGGAGAAATACTTGGGTAAACTGGAACTGAAACGGCTCCAATTTGTGACATTCCAAATTCCATGATTGCCCATTCCGTACGTGTAGCACTGGTGATAAGCGCAATTTTGTCTCCGGGTTTAATTCCAAGATTTAATAATCCACGCGAAATTTTATTTCCTTGCGCTACAAAATCAACGGTCGAAGTTTTTTCCCACTTCCCCTGATATTTAGTGACAAACATATCTTCTCTTGAATATTTTTCTAACGCCATGCGCGCAAAATCAAAAGTTCTTTTTATTGACATATCTTAGTTTTATTTTATGAATAACTTAATTTAATTCAAAATATTTATTGAATACTTGTAAAAATATCATTTTTATTTAAACCTGCAATTATTATTTTTAGAGAAAGTCTAATTTAATTTTTTAATTTTTAGAATTAATGTAAATTTACCGTCTAACAATTTTTAAACTTTATGAATTTTAATTTATCTGAAGAACAGTTGATGATTCAGCAAGCTGCAAGAGATTTTGCACAAACTGAACTTTTACCAGGAGTGATCGAAAGGGATAACGCACAGAAGTTTCCTCACGAACAGGTAAAGAAAATGGGAGAGTTGGGCTTACTGGGTATGATGGTAGATCCTAAATATGGTGGTGCTGGAATGGACAGTGTTGCCTACGTGGTAGCGGTTGAGGAAATTGCCAAAGTAGATGCTTCTGCAGCAGTCGTAATGTCTGTAAACAATTCTTTGGTTTGCGCTGGCTTAGAAAAATATTGCAACGAAGAGCAAAAGATGAAATACCTTCGCCCTCTAGCAAGCGGAGAAGTAATTGGTGCTTTTGCCTTGTCAGAACCAGAAGCAGGTTCAGATGCTACTTCTCAGCAAACTACAGCCGTAGACAAAGGAGATCATTATATCTTAAACGGAACCAAAAACTGGATTACTAACGGTTCAACTGCAACCTACTATATCGTTATTGCTCAAACCGATCCAGAAAAGAAACACAAAGGAATTAATGCCTTCATTGTAGAAAAAGGTTGGCCAGGTTTCGAAATCGGTCCAAAGGAAGACAAGTTAGGTATTAGAGGAAGTGATACGCATTCTTTGTTATTTACCGATGTGAAGGTGCCAAAAGAAAACAGAATCGGAGAAGATGGTTTTGGATTCAAATTTGCGATGGGCGTTTTAAACGGTGGTAGAATCGGAATCGCATCTCAAGCTTTGGGAATTGCATCTGGTGCTTATGAATTAGCGTTGAAATATGCGAAAACCAGAAAAGCCTTTAAAACAGAAATTATTAACCATCAGGCAATTGCTTTTAAATTAGCAGATATGGCAACCTCAATTATGGCTGCCAGAATGTTATGTTACAAAGCTGCCGTCGAAAAAGATGAAGGAAAAGATATTTCTGAAATCGGTGCAATGGCAAAACTATATTCGTCACAAGTTGCGATGGATACTTCAATTGAAGCAGTACAGATCCACGGTGGTTACGGTTACGTAAAAGAATACCATGTGGAAAGAATGATGCGTGATGCAAAAATCACTCAGATTTATGAAGGAACTTCTGAAATTCAGAAAATTGTAATTTCAAGAAGCATCGCTAAAAACTAATTTCGTTAAATAAAATTCGCCATGAAAAAAATCTGGATCATTGTTATTGCGGTCGTTCTTGTATTAGGCGGCTTTATGTGGTATAAATATTTTTTCGTGTTTGCAGAGGGAGTAAAATCAGGTTACTTAAACTACGCAAACAAGAAAGGATATATTTTTAAAACCTACGAAGGAAAATTAATTCAAGAAGGCTTCGGTCGCGGGAAAACCGGTGGTCTGACCAGTTATGAATTTGAATTTTCAGTCGAGAATGAAGCCATTTTTAAACAACTGGAAGAAAACAGTGGAAAGCAATTCGATTTGCATTACAAAGAATACAACGGTGCAATCCCGTGGCGCGGAAATACGAAATATGTTGTTGATAAAATCGTCAACATGAAATAAAGAGAAAATCCTTTCAGCAATCTGAAAGGATTTCTTATTTTTAAAAAATGAAAGAATATATACTGAAGAGGGAAAGAATATTTCACTTTTTATCGTTGGCTCTTATTGCTGGATCGATGTTTTTAGATGATCCCATTCAAAAATTAGTCGTGCTCGTTTCGGGAATTTTAGGTTTACTGGTTTTATCAGCCTTAAAAAAGCAGAAGATTTTGGTCATTGTTTATCTGGTTTTATTTTTTGCAGCTGGCGCTTTTTATTATTTTATGACGAACGGCAAACTGAACTTTTAATTATATTTTTTGGGCAGACAGTTGACGATGTCAAATCCTTTTACTTTCTATAATTTTTTTATGGCAGCGATTTCCGCCTTCCACTCCCGCTTTTTTTCTTTTAGTTCTCTCTCCTTTGGAGAGAATTAAGATGAGGAAAAAAAAGAGCTCTGCTCAAGTCGGGCTGCAGTTTGTTCAATAAACAAATAAAGTTTTTAATTTTTAGTAATCGGTGTTTTCATAAACTTTTAGCATTACACTATTTAAAATAGGGCGGAAAACCTTGTCAGGGTTCAGAACCCTGACAAGGTTAACTTCTCCAATATCAATGAAACTCTTTTGCTACCGCAATTTTTGAATGTTATTTGTTTAAACTTTGCGTCTCTGCGCTTAATGTATTTCTATTAATTATATTTTATAATGACCAAACTTTTACCTTTTGCCATTCTTTTAACTTGCACTTTGAACGCGCAAGTTCTACCAAAGTTCACCGACGAAATTGCGATGAAATTAGCCGAGAAGCCATTGAAGTGCATCAATCAAGAATATCCTAACAAAACCGCTCATATTATTAATAATGAAAAAGAATCTGCATTAACGCCAGCAGAATTACATCCCAGTTTTTACGGTTGTTTCGATTGGCATTCTTCTGTGCACGGACATTGGATGTTGGTTCGTTTATTAAAGTCAAAACCAAACTTGGCAAATCACGAGGAAATTTTTGAAATCCTGGAACGTTCGTTTCAGCCGGAAAAGATTGCAGAAGAAGCAGCTTATTTTACGAAGTATGATATTTCGATGAACTTCGAAAGGACCTATGGCTGGGCTTGGTTGCTGAAACTAGATGAGGAATTAAGCACTTGGGATCATCCGAAAGCAAAAATCTGGCATCAGAATTTAAAACCGTTAACCACCGAAATTCTACGTCTTTGGAAAATATATTTGCCGAAACAAACGTATCCAAATCGTACGGGCGTTCATCCAAATTCTGCGTTTGCAATGTCATTTGCAATTGATTGGGCAAGAGCGTCGAACGATAAGATTTTCGAAATTCAACTCATCGAAAAAGCAAAATACTTTTATCTTAAAGATGAAAAAACGCCTGCTTATCTCGAACCTGATGGAAGCGATTTCTTTTCGCCAAGTCTCGAGATTGCAGATTTAATGCGACGGATTCTTCCGCAAAAAGACTTTGTAATATGGTTGGATAAATTTTACGATAAACGCAGTATTGCCAATATTTCACAGATTCCGATTATCAGTGATATTAATGATTTTCAAACCGTTCATCTAGTCGGACTTTCCTTTTCTCGCGCTTGGACGATGAAAGGAATTTCGAAATTTTTACCCAATAATCATCCGCTTAAAAAACAATTTTTATCAACATCTGAATTATTTTTAGCCAACGCTTTGCCTTTGCTTTTTCAAGGAAATTACGGCGGAGATCATTGGCTGGCGAGTTTTGCAGTTTATGCTTTAAGTGAAGAGTAAAAAGTTTTACAGAAAAAGATAAATATCAATAGCAACGGGCTTTAGCCCGTTCTATAATACTAAGATACACCAGGCTTTAGCCAAAGCTCACAATAGTTACTTTAATTATTCTTTCGGCAAATATTTGGAATAATCGGGTTCCTCGGAATCTTTAGGCTTTTCAAATTCTATAGGTTTGGAAAGAGTATAATCATCCGTATTGTAAACAGGAGTTTTTATAGATTCTTCTAGTATTTGTGCTTCTTTTTTCTTTCTGTTTCTTCGAATAAAATATAAGATTAAACCGGCAATTATGAAGATCGGCCAGAAGGGAAGAATAGCAATCATTACATCTTCTAAAACTTTAAATCCACTCATAAAAGCGCTCGACGATTTATTTCCAAATGATTCATCTTCGTATACGTTTTGATCGGTAATGATCTGATTGGAAGCGAAGTTCTCCTTCTGAATTAAAGTGATTTCGATATCGCACATTTGGTCAGAATTGTAATCTTTACCTTCGCGGTCTGTGGATTTCGATTGCACGGTTCCAATATCATTTGATAACGTGGAAACTAAATTATCGAAATTATAAAGCGGAACTTTTATAGTGATATTCTCACGTTCGAAACCTTCTGTTTGAGTATAATTCTGACTTACCAAATCAGCGTTTCCTTCTCTAATTTTTCTTTTCAAGATCTCTTTTGCGTTTGAAATATCTTCAACATTTATTTCTAGAGTTGCAGTTTTGACTAAAGGATTACGCTCCATTTTCGGAGTGGAAATCTGCTCGTCATTTCTACTATTTACTGGCTCTTGCGATTCTGTTTGAGATTGAGTAGGTGCTGGCGCTTTCTTTGTCCGGTTTAAAATTCTATCTGCCGTTTTGCTCAAGACAGAAATTGCATTCTCACCGTTTTTCAAGGCCTGATTCGCCGAATCTAAAGTTTTTGCTACATCAGTTCCAATCTTCACATTTTTCGTTATTTTTTCGATCTCTTTATTAATCGAATCGATTCTCCAACTTCCGGATCTTATGGTACTGTCGATCCGTTGAGATTGCTTTTCGATTTCCGGTAGAATAACTTTCTTCGCAATTCCATCGGAATGATTTATTTTCTTTGAAAGAGAATCTAATGTTTTTAAACCTTTGCTGGCTTTCGTAAAAAGACTGTCGGCTCTTTTAAAATTATCATTCGCATCAGTAAACTCTTGTTTGCTACAAGAATTGATTACAAGCAGTAGTAGGAGTGTGGCAAATATATTTTTCATGTAGATTTTTGAATTTTTATCGTGGCAAGATAATCAAATAGCATTCCTCTAAGCGCAGCAAAAAGCCCTCAATTTTCGTAAGGGCTTTTATATGAAGTATTTGTAAATCAATTTACACAGACTTTACAATTAATCCTGCTGAAATTCACTGATGAAGTGCAATTTCACATTCGGGAATTTTTCCTGAGTCATGTGAATCGTAAAAGCCGAATCGGCCAAAAATACAGGCTGTCCATATTTATCCTTGCACATAAATCGCTGTTTTAATCTTGCAAATTCTTGAAATTCATCAGACTTTTCATCGGCTTCAATCCAACATGCTTTGTGAATAGAAAGTGGTTCATACGTACATTTTGCACCGTATTCATGTTCCAGTCGGTATTGAATAACTTCGTACTGAAGCGCACCAACGGTTCCAATAATTTTTCTGTTATTCATATCCAACGTAAACAGTTGTGCCACACCTTCATCCATTAACTGGTCGATTCCTTTGGCTAACTGTTTGGCTTTTAATGGATCATCATTATTAATGTATCTGAAATGCTCTGGTGAAAAATTCGGAATTCCTTTGAAACTCATTTTTTCGCCGCCAGTTAAGGTATCCCCGATTCTGAAATTTCCCGTATCGTGAAGTCCCACGATGTCGCCTGGGAAACTTTCATCGACAACTTCTTTTTTATCCGCGAAAAAAGCATTCGGCGACGAAAATTTCATTTTTTTATTCTCTCTTACTAAAAGGTAATTTTCATTTCGTTTAAAAGTTCCAGAAACTATTTTAACGAAAGCTAATCGGTCACGGTGTTTCGGATCCATATTGGCGTGGATCTTAAAAATAAATCCGGTGAAATCTTTTTCTTCTGGACTTACAAGTCTCGTATCGCTTTCTTTTGGTTGAGGATTCGGTGCAATTTCGATAAACGCATCTAACAATTCGCGAACTCCAAAATTGTTTAAAGCAGAACCGAAAAATACTGGTTGTAAATTCCCAGCCATATAATCTGCGCGATTAAATTCTGGATAAACTTCTCGCACCAATTCTAATTCTTCTCTTAAAGTTGCTGCAGCTTTTTCGCCAATTGCATCATCTATTTTGGTATCATTAAGATCGTCAAACTTAATTGCATCTCCAACGCGTTGCTTTTTCTCTTCTAAAAATAGCTGAATATTATGTTCCCAAATATTATAAATCCCCTGAAAATCACTTCCCATCCCGATTGGTAAAGAAAGTGGCACCACGGTTAAACCTAATTTTTGCTCAACTTCATCTAACAGATCAAACGCGTCTTTTCCTTCTCGGTCTAATTTATTAATGAAAACAATCATCGGAATATTTCGCATTCTACAAACCTGAACTAGTTTTTCAGTTTGTTCCTCAACTCCTTTTGCAACATCAATTACAACAATTACCGAATCAACCGCTGTTAATGTTCGGTACGTATCTTCTGCAAAATCCTTGTGACCTGGCGTATCTAAAATATTGATTTTATGTCCTTTATATTCAAAGGCCAAAACAGAAGTCGCTACGGAAATCCCTCTTTGTCTTTCAATTTCCATGAAATCGGAAGTTGCGCCTTTTTTAATCTTATTCGACTTTACCGCTCCAGCTTCCTGAATCGCACCTCCGAAAAGCAAAAGTTTTTCTGTTAGTGTTGTTTTTCCAGCATCGGGGTGAGCAATAATTCCGAAGGTTTTCCTTTTTCCAATTTCTTTGAGTAGATCTGACATAATAAATTTTGAGACTGCAAAAATCGCTTTTTTTTATCGAAAATGAAAATAAGTACCAGTTCAGCAATGAAATGATTTCAAAACGAAAATTTAACGCTGATCATTTTCGATTTTGAATTATAGAATTATATTTGTGGAAATTAATCATTGATGGAAGGAAAGAAGCAAACAAAAAAATATGTTTTTGATGGCTATGGCGTAATGGCCTTAATAGGCGGATTTATAGGTGGAAGCATTATCATTGCGGTATTAAACTTCTTTGCGATGTTCGTTTTTAAAGTCAATTTCCAATATGATGATATCTTTCTCATCCTTTCGCAGATTGCAGTATTTGGAGGAGCAATTTTCGCTTTCGATCAATTTATATGTCGGCCAACTACGGGAAAAAAATTAAACTTTAATTTTCGGCCATCTGATTTGATGACGTATGTTATAATCTTTCCAATGATGTTTGGAATGATGCTCATCGCTGAGTATGTAACAGCGCTAATTCCGACAACCGGTCCCGTGTTTGGGGATTTATACCATTACTTCGAAAAATTAATGGAGCAAATGAGTAATGATCCAGCCACATTAATTTTGCTTGCGGTAATACTCGCACCGGTCTTTGAAGAAATTGTTTTTCGCGGAATTATTATGAAAGGACTCCTAAATAAGGGACTAAAACCTAAGCCAGCAATTTTTATTTCAGCAATTGCTTTTGGACTGGTCCATGGAAATCCTTGGCAATTAGTAGGTGGAATTTTATTAGGAAGCGTTCTTGGTTTGGTTTATTACAAGACCAAATCCTTGCTTTTACCGATACTTTTGCACGCATTTAACAACTTAATTTCAGTTTTATTACTACTTTACAATAAAACCGAAAATTTCTCGGAAACTTTCGATCTTTCAGAATGGGTGCTTTTAATAATTGGAATTGTCTTATTTACAGGATGCTATCTATTACTAAGTAAAAAATATCCCGCTCAAAAACCTGAAGATTTACTGGCAACGCCGTAAAATAAATACGAATTAAAATCAAATTATGGAAATTCTTATCGCGACGCACAACGAGCACAAGAAAGAAGAAATTCAACAAATATTAGGCGAGAAATTTACCGTTACTTCTCTGACAGATTACGATATTCACGATGAAATTGTCGAAGACGGGAATACCTTTCACGCCAATGCTTTAATTAAAGCACAATATTTTTTTGACACAACTGGAAAGCCAAGTTTAGGCGATGATTCAGGATTAGTTGTTGAGGCCTTAGATGGTAGACCTGGGATTTATTCTGCTCGGTATGCTGGTAATCATGATTTTGCTAAGAATATGGCGAAAGTTTTAGAGGAATTAAAAGATGTAGAAGACCGAAAAGCCTACTTCGTAACGGTAATGTGTTTGGTTAATGAAACTGGAACCAATTATTTTGAAGGAAGAGTGTATGGTCAATTAACAAAAGAAATCCGAGGTGAAAAAGGATTTGGTTACGATCCCATTTTTATTCCGGATAATTATGAGATCACCTTTGCGGAAATGAAAGCAGAAGACAAAAATAAAATCAGCCATCGCAAAAAAGCCATCGAACAGTTTTTAGAATTCATGGAGAAATAAATTCTTACTTGCTGAACGAAAAAATTTACTTAAAAATCGCTACGAGATTTTCAGTGAATAATCGTATTTTTGCAGTCACTTATATTATATGAAATGTTAGAAAAGATTGATGAATTATTGGTTGAAGTCGGAAATTTCAGTTCAACGAATAAAGATGAAATTGAGCAGTTCCGTATTCAATACAGCGGCAAGAAAGGAATCTTAAATGATATTTTTTCTAAATTCAAAGAAGTTCCTAACGAACAAAAAAAAGAATTTGGACAGAAGATCAATACTTTAAAACAAGCGGTTGAATCTAAACTCGAAGAATTAAAAAACGCAACTACTTCTACCATTTTTGTTGAAAAAGATGATTTAACAAAACCAGGTTTTCCCTCCGAATTAGGGACGCGTCATCCAATTAATTTAGTAAAGAATAGAATTATCGAAATTTTTAGATCAATTGGTTTTGCTGTTGCAGATGGGCCTGAGATTGAAGACGACTGGCATAATTTCACTGCCTTAAATCTTCCAGAATACCATCCAGCAAGGGATATGCAGGATACCTTTTTCATTGAAACCGATCCTGATTTATTATTGAGAACGCATACTTCTTCGGTTCAAATCCGTTACATGGAAGAAAATCAACCGCCGATGAGAATTTTGTCTCCAGGTCGGGTTTTCAGAAACGAGGCAATTTCTTCTCGCTCACACTGTATTTTCCACCAAATCGAAGGTTTATATATTGATCAAAATGTAAGTTTTGCAGATTTAAAACAAACCATTCAATATTTCACGACTGAACTTTTCGGCAAATCAAAAATAAGATTACGACCATCATATTTTCCGTTTACAGAACCAAGTGCAGAAGTCGATGTTTATTGGGGTTTAAATTCAGAAACTGATTATAGAATTACCAAAGGTACAGGTTGGCTAGAAATCATGGGTTGCGGAATGGTTGATCCTGCTGTTTTAACCAATGTCAATATCGATCCAGATAAATATTCAGGTTACGCTTTTGGAATGGGCATCGAAAGAATTACAATGCTGCTTTATCAAATGAATGACATTAGAATGTTCTATGAAAATGACAAAAGAATGCTGGAGCAATTTAAAAGCCTTTAAATAAAAAAAGATTGGTTTATTGCTTCCGAATAGCCTTCTTATAAAATATAAAAGCTTCCGGAATTAATCTGGAAGTTTTCTGTTTTAGAAATTTTTGAATATTTATTTTTTCTTTTTAAACCAATTCTTTGCTTGGTTATAATCAATGTAATAGGTTACTTTTAAACTTAAGGTATTGTTCATCGGATCATTAAATAAATTACTAAAATTATTTCTGAAATTTATTTTCGAGTAATTTAAAAAGTTTTGCGCTGCATTTTGATAGAGTAGGGTCAACTGGCTTCCCGGCGCAAACCACCAAGAATAACGTAGATCTACATTCCAGGAATTGTAAGTCTGATTATCTACAGAATAATTATTCACGGGTGAAACGTCACCATCTGCTTGTAAAATTCCAAAACTTTTGTAATTGACTTCGGTATAATAATGTCTTAAACTGAAACTCAAAGCCATCTTATTATTAACAGTATATTTTGACGTAAGTCCATTAACTACCGTATTTCTATTTCTGGTTCCGATGTAAATGTTACCAATATCTCTGCCGATATAACCCTGCTCCTGATTACTGACATTGTAATTAACTTCATAACCTACGGAATAGTGGTCGGAAACGCGGTAATTTAATTCAACTTCATTGTCAATTTTATTTCGGCCTTTCTGATCGTAAGCGTAATAATCAGTGCTCAGTGCGTAGGTGAATTTTTTACGGTTATCAGAATTAAACCACGCCCAAGGATTTATAAAAGCAGGTACAAATAAATGCCTCCCGAAAACGCGCGGTTCGTACAGATCATTTTCACCTTTAGGAGTTAATAGCAAGCCACCGCCATAATTCCTAAATTTTTTATCTACGAAAGAAATATTGGTATTAATCGCGAAAATATTAAATAAATCGGTGTCTAATCTTCGGGCATAACTAAGATTAAAATTGTAGTTGATGTTATTGAAATTTTGGTTGGCTGCAAAATTCTGTAACTGTAATTTCCATTAAAGTTTAATCTGTTAGATTCTCCCGTGTATCCTAAATCGTCGATATTGTACTCTTTCGATATTGCGTTAAACCCCACTTGATAATTACTTTTCCCAAATATTTTCCTTACTCCACCATTAATGTTTGTTCCGAAATCGGCCGAGCCGTCTTTCACATAACTTCCTCTGAAACCACCGTAAACATTGTACTTGTTTTTTTTATCCGTCAGATCTACCAAAAGCGCAGTAGCATTCGCATCTCTGAAATCACCAGCACGTGTAACATTGGTGTTGATTAATGATACGGACGAATTACCATTAAATCTTTGGTCGAAAACGAGCACATTATAATTGGCTAAAGGTTCGATGGTTTCATAACGAGTTTGTCCCGTAATATCATTTCTAATTTCTACGTCAGTTTTCTTGGTAACGGCATTAAAGAAGCCGATGCCTAAACCTTTATTGGTTCGTCCAGAAATTTTGGTAGCATTAAAGAGTTTTACTTTTTGAATGTTTCCAACCAATTCTTCATCTGTTTCTAGATTTGGTTCTCTTGACGGGTAATCGCCGACACGACGGGAATAAAACAAATTACCTTTGCTAAAGAGTTCCGTGCCTTCTGTGAAAAAGGAACGCTTTTCTGAAAACTGCTGCTCGAACGGGCCAAGGTTCAAAATTTGATCATCAAAAACCGTTTGCCCGAAATCAGGAATCAAGGTCGTATCCAAAGTGAAGGCATCGTTGATTCCATATTTTACATCCATTCCGCCATTAATGCTCGTCGAGGTTTTGTGATCGTAGTTGGTGAGGTAAGTGGAAAAGTAGGGTAGGAATGATAATCTCAACGGTGGATTAATATTTTCAATTCCCTGGATTACGCCATCGTAAAGTAAGAATGAAACTTTTTTGTTATCGATGAAATTCCAGGAAAGTTTCTTTTTTTGCCGTTGGATATTTCTTATAAAATTGATTCCCCATTCTTGCACGTCTTTCTTTGGAAATCTCAGTTCTGAATAAGGGATTTTAATTTCTACGGTCCAGCCGTCAGCATCAATTTTTGCGGCGCTATACCAGACTCCGCTCCAGTTCGAATCTTCACCATAATCGTTCGTCATTTTCGCATCAAACTGAACACCGCTCGGCATAACTATAAATTCTAAACTTTGCTGTTTGTCATTATAACCGTTAATGATCGCACCGAAAAAGTCATCATTGCCGACGTCATCTCTTTCTACGAGTTCTTTGGCGATCTTGTTCGGTTCTGGATCATACATTTTGACACCAAAGTAAATTCCGGTATCATCATATAAAATTTTCACTTCTGTGCGAAATTCCGGTGATTCTGCTTTGCCGTTTTCAGGTTCGAGTTCTACAAAGTTTCTTGCGATCGATGCATTTTTCCAAACTTCTTCATCTAAAATTCCATCGATTTTTGGAGATTCGCTTATTTTAGAAATGGTGATTTTTTTCCTTACAATACTGTCTTTTTCAATATTCTGCGCAGATATACTTACAAAGAAAATAGACAGTAAGATGGTCGTGAAAATGAGTTTCATTGAATAGTTTACAAATAAGACAATGAATCATAGCAATTTGTTACATCTGCAGCAAAAAAAAAAAACGAAGAAATGTTCGTTTATTTTTATAATTAATTAATGAAAGTTTATTTCAGAAACGTGAGCGGATATTTCACATTGGAATAGGATTCAATATCTGCCTTTAAAGATCCAACCGCTAATTCTGCTTTTATCGAAATCGGTACGTGGTTTCTATCATTACTTACCCAAAGAGAGACGCCTTCTTTATCTTTAAATACCCGACCGCTTAAAACTTGCGGTACAATCTTCAATGTATTGATATATCCAAATCTTGTTTTTATATTTTCTGTTCCGACGACTTTTAACTGAAAAGGAAACATTTCATCATCAATCCAGATATTCAATTTACGAGTACTTCCCACTCTTAATTCGCTATCGTCTAAACTTCTTAGATAGTAAAATGCGGACAACATGTCTTGGACACCAGCGACTGATTTTAAGTTTTGTCGTGTGTTCTTTTCTTTATCATTTAACATTAGTGTATGATTGCTGTGATTAAATGTCGTTTCGAAGTGTTGAGTGTAACCTCCTTCTTTTACATTTCTTACATAAAAACTTGGTAAGCCCGTATTGTAATTAATGTAACTTTCGTAATTATCTTCCACTTTAAAAAACGCTCGAACTGCGCCCGTTGTTCTACCAACTCCGCGTACATAATAATGCAGTTGTCCTTTGTAATTGGTTTTCATTGTGCTCAAACTTGCGGTTCCAGCATTTAGAAGTCCGTAGTGAATTCTATATTTTAAAACCTCACCTGACTGTATATTCTGTAGTTTTTGTGCATTGCCTGAAATAAAGAATAAGAAGCCAAATAAAAATATAATCTTTTTCATAAACAAGCGTTTGCAAATAATTTGCCACAATGCTCCACGTGCGGTTTCCACGGATTTTTTATGACAAAAATCATAGCCCTGTCGTAAAAAATTCTTTTAATTTTTGTAAATTTGTTGAGTTGTTTTAAAAAAAGGACTTAATGATTATTACAGATATTCTGATTATTGGAGCCGGCCCAACCGGACTTTTTACTGTTTTTGAAGCAGGTTTATTAAAGTTAAAATGTCATCTCATTGATGCTCTTCCGCAGCCAGGTGGACAGTTAACTGAGTTATATCCAAAGAAACCTATTTTCGATATTCCCGGATTTCCTTCGATCAACGCTGGAGATTTAGTTGATAACTTGATGGAGCAGACCAAACAATTTCAACCAGGATTTACTTTGGGAGAAACTGCAAAAACCTTAACCAAATTAGAAGACGGAACTTTTGAAGTAATTACCAATAAAGGAACGGTTCATCATGCGAAAGCAGTTGCTATCGCTGGCGGATTAGGTACTTTCGAACCCAGAAAACCTATTCTTGATAATTTGGCAGAGTATGAAGAAAATGGCGTAGAATATTTCATTAAAGAACCTGAACATTTTAGAAATAAAAAAGTAGTAATCGCCGGAGGTGGTGACTCAGCCTTAGATTGGAGTATTTTTCTTGCGAACATTGCAAGTGAAGTTACTTTAATTCACCGAAGAAATGAATTCCGTGGGGCATTAGATTCCGTGGAAAAAGTTCAAGCATTAAAAGATATCGAGAAAATTCACATGATGACTCCTGCAGAAGTGACTGGATTAAAAGGCGACGGAAAATTAAATGCAATTACTGTTGTAAGAGAAGGTGAAACTTTTGACATCGAAACTGATTATTTTATTCCTCTTTTCGGTTTAACACCAAAATTAGGTGACTTAGGAAATTGGGGTTTAGAAATCGAAAAAAACGCAATCAAGGTTAATAATTCCTTGGACTATCAAACCAATATTCCAGGTGTTTATGCGATCGGTGATATTAATACGTATCCTGGGAAACTGAAGTTAATTTTATGTGGTTTCCATGAAGCAACTTTGATGTGTCAAAGTATTTACAATATGCTGAATCCAGGTAAAAAATTCGTATTAAAATATACGACTGTAAGCGGAATCGACGGTTTTGATGGAACTCGAAAAGAAGCAGAAAAAGCAGTTGTAATGAAGATTGACTAATATTTCAGTCAAGAAAATAAAATTAATAATTCGATTCGTATAGCAATGCAAGACATTAATTTAAAAATCACCGATAGAAACGGCGACGTACATGAAGTAATCGCACCGACGGATATGTCGATGAATTTAATGGAAGTCATTCGATCGTACGAATTGGCGGAAGAAGGAACGATCGGTGTTTGTGGCGGTATGGCGATGTGTGCCTCTTGTCAAGTCTATGTTGTTGAAGGCGGAGAGAAATTAACAGAAATGGGTGCTGAAGAAGATGCGATGTTGAGTGAAGCATTCCATGTCAAAAACAATAGTCGATTAGGCTGTCAGATTCATATTACTTCAGAAATTGATGGATTAGAAGTTGCAATCGCACCTTATCCTTAATTAAAATCGTTTTTAATAAAAGTATTGGGAAAGAAAATTTAATTTTTCTTTCCCTTTTTGATTTTTAGAACTGTAATAAAAAGTTAACTGTGCTTTCATTATCTTTAGTTGGTTAACTATCAATTATGTCTTTTCATTTTCCGTAAATTTAAAAGGTTTGGCAGACGAAGAAGTTCAACGCTCTCAGCAAAAGATTGGTTGTAATCAAATGAAATACGTTGAGAAAAGCAGTTGGTTATAATTACTCGGGAAATTATGGGAAAGCATAATTTGATTTGGAGGCGATTTTAATTAAATTTTTTAATAAATTTGAGTAAAGATATTTTATGAAAATCGCAACTTATAATGTGAACGGAGCTAATGGCAGATTGCCTGTACTTTTAAAATGGCTCACCGAAAAACAACCAGATATTGTTTGTTTGCAGGAATTGAAAGCGCCGCAAGAAAAGTTTCCTGAACAGGAAATTCTAGAAGCAGGTTATCATGCGATTTGGGTTGGACAAAAAAGTTGGAATGGAGTTGCTATCTTAACGAAGTTAGAGGAAGTACAAGTGATTAGAACGGCACTTCCTGGAGATGAAACAGACGAGCAAAGCCGATATTTAGAAGTTAAGGTGAATGGTTTGACGATAGTCTGTATTTATGTGCCTAATGGAAATCCAACCCCAGGTGAGAAATATGATTATAAATTGCGATGGTTAGAAAGATTAGATGCGCAAGCCGAACTTTTAATTAGTTCTGGAAAACCTGTCATCATTACAGGAGATTTTAATATTATTCCGACTGAAAATGATGTTTACAAACCAGAAAAATATAAGAAAGATGCCCTCTTTTTGCCGGAAGTCAGAACTGCGTTCGAAAATTTAATTGCTCAAGGCTGGACCGATGGATTAAGGAATTTATACCCAGAAGAGACGATTTATACTTTTTACGATTATTTTAGAAAAGCCTACGAAAGAAATGCAGGGATGCGAATTGATCACTTTTTACTTTCTAGTGAAGTAGTACCTCATCTAAAAAGAGGTGGAGCAGACAAGGATGTTCGTGGATGGGAAAAATCAAGTGACCACGTTCCTACGTGGATTGAGGTTGATTTGTAGAAACTATTCTCATTGTAAACTATTCATATAATTTCTGAACCTTTTCAACGACGTATGTTTTCCTTTTAATTTTTGGAGCAACATAAACCAAAACTTCCTGGTCATCCCATTCCTTTTTCTTGTAAACTGAACTTGAAGATTTCCAGATCTTTTGCTCAATTAATTCCACAGATGCCTGAGAGAATTCTTTGATAATTTTCAATAAGTCTTTAATCTTTTTTGCTGGAATTTTATCTACCATACTTTCTGGATGAATCTTACTTAAAAACAAAACTTCGTTTCGAATAATATTTCCTAAACCGGGAAAAACATCTTGATTTAAAAGAACGTCACCGATTTTTTTATCAGCATATTTTTCAAGTAAAAGTTGATGCGTTTTCTCTAGTTTGTATTTTTTTGAAAATACGTTGAGTTCTTGATCGAACTCGTGATCTTTTTCGAATTTCTTAATTTTAACAACATAGAAATTGATAAAATCATCGCCAACGAAAAGAGAGAAACTAGCGTTCACTTTCTTTGAATCGTTAACTAGAAAACTACCGAATAAACCAAAATGAACGGTTATTAAAAATTCTTTAAAATCGAGTAGAAGATACTTTCCATAAGTTTCGATGGAGACTAATTTCTTCCCGGCGATTTCTTCAGCAAACGGATTGTTATAACCGTCACTTTCGGTTACTTTCTTACCTTTAAATTTCTCGAGTCTTTTTGCAAAAACGACGATCGTCGGTCCTTCAGGCATAATTAAGGTTTTTCGTTTTTCAAAATCTTCATCACAATCTGCTCTTCTTTAGTCAAACCAGATTTGCCATCATCAACTTCAATTTCATCTAATTCTCGGAAGTATTTTTTAATCGTATCATTTTCATACAGATTAATAACCAACGGATGAATATAATATTTTCGACAAACTGTGCTCGTATTTCCAAGTTCGCAGGCGACCATTTCGATCGCATTTTTGATTTTGGTTTTTTGATTGTCTTCTGATTCCTGGGCTTCTATTTCTTTAAAAGCGATCAATGCATTTACCGTTCCAGACCAAGTTCGGAAATCTTTAGCAGAAAAATTTTCTCCGCTAATTTCCTTAATATATTCATTGACCATTCCACTTTCTATAGGGTGACGTTTTCCATCATCATCATAATACTGGAATAATTCTTTACCTGGAATATCGCGACAATTTTTAACTGCTTTGGCAATTTTCTTATTTTTTAAATCAATATCGTGATAGATACCTTTTTTACCTTTAAAGGAAAATTTTAGTTTTTCTCCTTTGATGTCTACGTGTTTATCTTTTAAAGTTGTTAAACCAAAAGAGCCGTATAATTTTTCGTAAATGTTATTACCGATTCTGATATTAGTACGTTCCATTAAACTAACGACCAAAGCTAAAACCTTTCGTTTGTCTAATTTTTTGTGTGCTAAATCCTTTTCCAGGTGTAATCGAATATTGGGTAATGCTTCACCAAACTGTAGCATTCGGTAGAACTTCGTGTGATTACGAAGTGCATTCCAAATTGGATGGTAACGATATTGTTTACGCTTTTTGGCATCAATACCGGTGGCTTGTAAATGCCCGTTTTCTAAAGTACAGATCCAAACATCTTCCCAAGCGGGAGGAATCGCCAGTTGATTAATACGCTGAATTTCTTCTTTGTCTTTAATCTTTTCTTCGCCAGAAAAATAAGAAAATGATTTCCCATGTTTCTTGCGGGCGATTCCTTGAATATCTGCGTCGTTAGTGTAAACTAAATTGACTGCTTTTGCAGATTTTTCCGGATCCTTCATGATCTTAATCATTTTAGAAGGACTTATTTTAGTGATAAGTTCTAAGGAAGGAGTTTCCGTTTTCATAAATTATCCGTTATTTTTTACCTCTGGTAAACAACCAAATAACCGCAGCAACGACTGCTCCTACTAAGATAAATGCCCACCACATACCGGCTTCGAAAATAGTTCCGATGGTATCACAACTTGTTAATGATAATAGAGCAAATACTGCTAAACTGGGTAATGTAAACTTTTTCATAATTTTAAAATTTTTAATGTTAGTTAATATAAGAGTTTTTTTACTTTTTAAATTCTGTGGTGATCAGGTTTCCAATTCGTGATCGATTTTTTGATTTCGTCACCTGAAATATTTTGTTGTAGGGCTTTGTCTAATAAAACTTTAAACTCTTCATCATAACTGAATCGAAGCGCTGCTAGTTGGCTAAATGAAAGTTTTGATTCAACTTCATCAGCGCTTTTACCAAACAACTCGAAGTATCTTAACTTAAATTCTAATCGAACAATACGATTCTGATTTCCTAAAGCATAATGTTGTCTTAACATTAGGGCTAAATAGATAAAGAGGAAAATTACAACCGAAAATAAGATCCAGATTAATTGATTTGGTTCGTCCTTAAATATTTTCCAGATTCCGAAGAACTGTAAAAATGCTAGTAAAGGAAGATAAATGAAGTGATGTGGTGGATAAAATTTAGTGTGACTAGCGTAACTTTGAATCTTCATGGAAATTCTCCATCAAAAAGTTCACCATTCCATCTAATAATTCTTAATCAACTTACTTTTGATGAAATAATTTTTTATTTATTACAATCTTGAGAGCTTTTTTAATGTTCTAAATCAGTTAGTTACAAAAAAAAGTCGATAAAATTTTGAACATCTTCTGTTCTCCACCTTACCGACTCACTTTTTTTAATCTTTAAAAAAGGTTTAGAAACTTATTTATTAGAATCCTCCTTTTCTAGTTGGTTCTTTCACTTCTGGCCATTTCATTGGTTCGCCTGATCTTGGATTATTTGGCATTTTTATTCTTTCAGAAGATGCTTTATTAGGATCTTCACTTGCCATGTAGGTCATAATTGCAATGGTCGCTACGTTACTTTTCACATCATCAAAAACGATTTTATCGTAAGTGTCTCTGTTGGTGTGCCACGTGTAATTTCCGTAACTCCAGTTGAGGGAACTCAACATAAATGCTGGCGCACCGGCTGCAATAAAGGAAGCGTGATCAGATCCACCACCACCTGGATATCCTGGAAATGATGTTTCAATATCTTTGGTCAATTCTCTCGGAACAGCGCTTAACCATCTACCGATATAATCATAAGAATTTAAGAATCCTTGTCCGCTGATGTTAGCAATTCTTCCTGTTCCGTTATCTTGATTAAAAACTGCTTGTACATTAGGCATTTGATCTTTGTGTGCCCAAACGTATCCACGTGAACCATTCAATCCTTGTTCTTCACTTCCCCAAAGTCCAACAACAATTGTTCTTTTTGGATTTGGATAATATTTTTTAAGAATTCTGGCAACTTCCATCATGGTGATTGTTCCAGTTCCGTTATCAGTGGCGCCAGTTCCTCCATCCCAAGAATCTAAGTGTGCTGAAAGAATTACGTATTCATTAGGTTTTTCTGAACCTTTAATTACGGCGACCGTATTAAAAGTTGGTGCAGTTCCTTTATCTTTCGACTGAGCACTGATTTTTACTTTAGGAGTTTTTCCGTGTTGAATCATTCGGTACAATTGTCCGTAATCTTCTAACGAAATATCAACAGTAGGGATCTTTTTAGTTCCCGCGCCAAAAATTTTGTTTACTCCGAAACCTCTAGACCAGTAAGAAGAAATAATTCCGACACCTCCGGCTTTTTCTATTTTTTCAATAATCGATTTCGGAGTTTCGCCAGCGGCTGAAAAAGATTTTCTCCATTCTTCAGAAGCTTCTGCACCTTCTTTCTTCATTTTTTCAAATGATTCTGGGGTTGCAAATTCTTTCCAGTTATATTCTGGTCTCCCTGTTGGTTGATATTGTGAAACCATTACTAATTTCCCCTTCACTTTTGGAAGCCATTGGCTAAATTCTTCTTTACTTTTAAAGATCGGCAACATAAGTACGTCTGCTGTTACGCCTTTTGAAGATGTTGAGGGGCTGAACGCTAATTGCATTCCTTCAATTGATTTCACATACGGTTGCACCATTTCAATGGTTGAAGTTCCTCTTTCCCAAGATTTCCATTCGCCCCATTGTTCGTTCTTTGCTTCGATTCCCCAATTTTGAAAACGTTTTACAGCCCAGTCGTGCGCCTGCTGCATTTTTGGAGTTCCAACCAATCTTGGTCCGATTTCATCCATCAATTCATACGCAAGCGTCTCTAATTGAGAGTTTTGGTACGTTTCATCCATGATTGATTTTACCATTTGATCTTTGGTTTGAGCTTGTAAACTCACGGCAAAGACGGTGGTTACCATCAATAATTTAGCGTAATTCTTCATTGAATATAATTTTTGCGATGAAGATAATAAAATTTTACAATACTAATCGGTCTATTCATCGGCAAAAAGAATTATCAACAAGTTCTTGCTTACTGCTTTTAATTTTTTAATTTTATAAAAAAATAGATTATGAATATAATTATCAGATTATTGGTCACTGCGGTTGTTGCCTTTTTATTAACGAAAATTTTGAGTGGCGTCCATATCGATGGATTCGGATCAGCCATTATTTTCGCTTTGGTTTTGGGTTTATTAAATTTAATTGTGACCCCAATTTTAAAGATTCTAGGTTTACCGTTAACGATCTTAACATTAGGATTATTTTCATTAATCATTAATGCTTTAGTAGTTTTACTAGCGGCCAAGTTTGTAAACGGAATGGTAATCGACGGATTTTTGTGGGCCTTTATTTTCAGCATTGCGCTGTCTTTAATCACTTCATTATTAAACGGAGTGCTCTCGAGAGATTAGTAATTTCCTAAGTAGAAAATCCTTGGGCGGTTCGATTAATTTGAATCGCTTTTTATTTAATTTTAAAATATCAATAAATGCGCACGTTTTTAACTTTAATATTCATCGTTTTTTCTTCTTCACAAATGTTTTCTCAGGAGTTATATATTCCTAGAAATATCGCTAAAGCGTATGACCAAAAAACCCGCTCCATCGACGGAAAACCTGGAGAAAAGTATTGGCAGAACGGTGCTGATTATAATATCGATTTCCACGTAAATCCTACGACAAAAGTCGTTTCCGGAAAAGAAACCATTATCTATAGTAACAATTCGCCTGACGTTTTACCATCGATTGTAATTAGATTCGTCAATAATGTGCACAAACCGACTTCTCCCAGAGCAGGAAAAGCCTCACCTGACTTTTTAGCTGAAGGTTTAAAAATGAAATCACTTTCCATTAATAGAGAAAAATACAAAGTGAATTCTGAAGATTGGGAAACATTTCATGATTTAAAATTGAACACAGCCTTACTTCCGAATTCCAAAAACACTATTAATATAGAATGGGAATTTCCACTGTCAGAGGAAAGTGGGCGAGAAGGGCAGATTGATGAAACTACTTTTTTCTGTGCTTACGCATATCCGAGAATCTCAGTGTATGATGATTACAATGGTTGGGATAAATTACCACACATGGGTAGAGGAGAATTTTACAATGATTTTAGCAATTACAATGTCTCGATTACTGCTCCAAAAAACTACGTTGTTTATGCGACGGGAATCTTCCAAAATCCAGAAGAAGTTTTGCAGCCCGATATTTTAAAGAAATTTAAATCTTCTTTAACTTCTGATCAGATCATTCATGTTGCGACGAAAGAGGAAATTCAAAATCAGAAAGTAACGAAGCAATCTGCTTTTAACACGTGGAAATTTAAAGCTGATAATATTACAGATTTTACCTTTGGATTAAGCTCAACTTATATTTGGGATGCTTCCAGCGTACAATTGAAATCGAAAAGAGTAAGTGCGCAGGCAACTTACAATGCCGGAACGCCAGATTTCGAGAAATACGTGGAATGGGAAAAATACAGCATCAAATGGTTTTCTGAAAATTGGCCAGGAATCGAATTTCCTTTTCCGACGATGACCGGTTTTCAAGGATTTGCTGATATGGAATATCCGATGATGATCAATGACACTTCTATACCAGACGATTTTGCAGATGCAAGGTTAACTGTTAATCATGAAATTGCACATACTTATTTTCCATTTATGATGGGCACGAACGAGTCTCGTTATGCAATTATGGATGAAGGTTGGGTTACGGCTTTCGATTATTTAATTGGTGAATCAGAAAACGGAAAAGAGTTTAACGATGAAATGTTTACTGATTTCCGTGTAAAGAAATACATTAATGATCCTGCGTCGGAACAAGATCAACCATTGATCTCAATAAGCAGTCAACTTTCTGGGATTGGATATGGAAGCAACGCGTACATTAAACCAGCATTTGCCTATTTGTCTTTGAAAAGTTTGCTTGGCGACGATCTATTTAAAAAGACTTTGCATTATTACATGAATACTTGGAAAGGAAAACATCCGACACCTTGGGATTTCTTCTACAGTTTTAATGTTGGAAGCGGGCAGAATCTAAATTGGTTTTGGAACAACTGGTTTTTCAGTAATAATTACATCGACTTGAAAGTGTATTCGGCAGAAATGGTAGGGAAAAACCTAAACTTAACAATTGAGAATATAGGCGGATTTGCCATTCCATTTGAAATAGAAATTACGTATCAAGATGGAAAAGTATTGACTAAACATTTCACCCCAGAAGTTTGGAAAAACACCAAAATTTATCAAACATCAATTGAGGTTGGTCAGAACGTAAAATCTGTAAAAATTGATGGAGGTATATTCATGGATTATACGCCGGCTGATAATTCAGTTACTTTGTAGCAATGGAAAATACGCCGGAATTTAGTACCGCGAAAATGGATGGAACTACTAAAACGATTACGATTATTGTTTTACTTATTCTAATTCTATTTCCGATTTCAAGTTTTTTCTTTGAACCTCCAAAACCGTTTATTTCAATCACCAGTTTTGTGTTGATGTACGGTGCAATTTTTATTGCTTACGGTATGGTTCCAAAACGAATTGCTGTTTCGATAAATCAAATTTTAGTTAAAAATATGTTTGGTTCCGTTCTGATTGATATTGCTGCAATTGAAAGTTTTGGTAAAATTCAAAAAATTGGTTTGAACCTTAGAACATTTGGAGTCGGTGATTTATTTGGATATTTCGGCTATTTTAATGGTGGCGATGTTTGGTATGTAACGAACACGCATAAAAAAGTCAAAATTAAGTTGAAGTCTGGTAAAACCTATATGATCAGTCCCGAAAATCCTGATGCCTTTGTAGAGGAAGTTCAGAAAAGAAAAGAAGAAATAGGTCCAGTTTAAAACTTTATAGCGATTTTTCTATATTTGTTATTATAAAATTCTAATTCTTTAATGAAGAGAAATATAATTTCTAAAATTTTAAATTTAATTTTAAATGAAAATAAAAAACACTTTGGTTGCTCTCGTAGCGCCATTTCTAATGAATGCACAAAATGTGATGACACCTGAAACATTATGGACGCTCAATAAAATAGGAGTTTCTGCCGTTTCGCCGGACCACAATGCATTAATCTACAGCGTTGGTAAAACTGATCTGAAAACAGAAAAAACCAATAAGAAAAATTATTTCTTCAATATCAAAAGTGCAGAAGCAACAGCCCTTGATCTTGGCAAAAAATCATTAATTCAGTGGGATAAAAATGGATTGTATGCAAAAGAAGGTGAACAGATTTATCTTTCTAAAGACGCTGGTAAAACCTGGACAGATTTCTATACTGTTGGTAAAGTTGACAATATTGTCATTTCTCCAGACGGAAAAAAAATTGCTTTTAGCAAAGAAGTTTTGGTAGAAAAGTTAATGGCCAAAGATAAATATTCAGATGTTCCAAAATCGACGGCTCATATTTATACCGATTTAAACCACCGTCATTGGGATTATTATAATGAAGGAAAATACAATCACGTATTTGTGGTCAATGTTTCCGAAAATGTTGATAGCGCAAAAGATTTAGTCAGCGGAAAAACTTGGGATGTGCCGCAGCGACCTTTCGGTGGTGCAGAAGATTTTGTTTGGAGCCCAGACTCTTCAAAATTGCTTTACGTTACGAAGCCTTTAAGCGGAATGGAATACGCTTTTTCAACGAACACTGATATTTTTGCTTACGATCTAGCAAACGGAACTTTGAAAAACATTACTGAAAGTAATAAAGGATATGATGTTTCGCCCAACTTTTCACCAGACGGAAAATATTTGTACTGGATGTCGATGGCGAGAGATGGTTATGAAGCCGATAAAAATGATTTAAAAATCATGGATTGGAAATCAGGTAAAATGACTAATCTTAGTAAAGACTGGGATGAAAGTATTACAGGTTCTGTTTTTTGGTCGCCGGATTCTAAGAATATTTATTTTACCTCGGCTTGGAAAGGAACGAAACAGTTATTTTCATTGAATCCGAAAAATTCTAAAATTCAACAGATCACTAAAGGTGATTTTGATTTGAATGACATTTACGCTCAAGATAAAAATTCATTATTGGTTTCCAGAAACGATATGAATCACAGTCCAGATTTGTTTTCTGTTGATTTGAAAAACGGTTCAATGAAACAAGTGACCGAAATCAATAAAAAGAATTACGAAACGATCACACCTTCTAAAACAGAACTGAAAATGGTGAAGACCACGGATGGTCAGGAAATGGGCGTTTGGTTTATATATCCACCAAACTTTGATCCGAACAAAAAATATCCAACTTTATTATATTGCCAAGGTGGACCGCAATCTGCTTTAACACAATCTTTTAGTACAAGATGGAATTTCGCATTAATGGCAGCAAACGGTTATGTCGTAGTTGCACCAAACCGTAGAGGAATGCCAGGTTGGGGCACAAAATGGAATGAAGATATTTCTAAAGATTGGGGCGGACAAGTAATGAAAGATTATTTATCAGCCGCTGATTATGCAAAAACTTTATCTTTTGTAGATGGAGATAGAATGGGAGTTGTTGGGGCAAGTTACGGTGGATACAGCGCTATGATGCTAGCCGGAATACACGAAAATCGTTTCAAAACGTTCATCGCACATGATGGACTTTTCGATATGAAATCTTGGTATTTAACGACTGAAGAATTGTTCTTTGCAAAATGGGATCTAGGCGGTTCTCCTTATGATACGCCGACTCCGAAATCGTATACTGAATTTAATCCTTCTAACTACGTGACTAAATGGAATAAACCAATTATGATCATTCAAGGTGGAATCGATTACCGAGTTCCTTACGAGCAAGGACAGGAAGCATTTCAAGCGGCGAAACTTCAAGGTTTAAAAACTAAATTTCTTTATTTCCCGAATGAGAATCACTGGGTTTTAAATCCGCAAAATGGTTTAGTTTGGCAGCGAGAATTCTTCGACTGGTTGAAAGAAACTTTATAATTTAATTGAAGTTCAGATTTATTTTGAACTTCTTTTTTTTACTATTTTTATGGAATGACTCGCATCAACTCTTTTCCACCCATTATTAATGATCATTCTAAGATTTTGATTTTAGGTTCAGTTCCTGGTATTAAATCTTTAGAGAAACAACAATATTACGCGCATCCTCAAAATAAGTTCTGGAAAATAATATTCGAAATTTTAGAGGAACCGTTCACAACTGATTATGATGAAAAAATAAAATTACTGAAGAGTCGGGGAGTTGCGGTTTGGGACGTGATCGATTCTTGTGAGCGAGAAGGAAGTTTGGATACTAAAATTAGAAATGAAGAACATAATGATATTTTGATGTTGCTAAAAAATCATCCATCCATAAACGCAATTTTTTGCAATGGTCAAAAGTCCTATAAGAACATTCAGAAAGTTTTTGCTGGAGAAAGTGAAATTCCGATATTTGCTTTACCTTCGACCAGTCCTGCGTATACGATTAAGTACGAACAGAAATTAGAACATTGGCAAATAATCAAAACTTATTTATGAGAAAAATTTCTATTTTATTAGTAAGTTTTGTCTCTGCGCAGACGTATAATTTTGATTTTCTAACGAAATACGTAAGCACTGATATCAAAACATTAAATTCAAAAGAGTTTGTTACTTACAATAATTCAGATGATTTTTCTTATTATTTAAAATTAAGAAAGACTCAAGGAGATTTTAGTGCGACACTTTATGACCACGAAAATAACTCAGCGCATAACTTCTCTGTCGAAGAATCAAAACTCAACTGAGAAATTCAATTCCAGTTTACTTATCTGAATAGTTCAAGATTAAAATCTCATAATTCTTTGAAAAATTATCGCTACGACTTAGCCGAAATTTCAAGAAGTTCTCCAAAAAAAGTTTTACTTAAAGTTTATTCTTCCAAGCGAGCGAAAAATCCGATCAGTGAGAAAGAATTTACTCTCGAAAAAGCAAATAAAAACTTGATTCCACTTTACAAATCAGAATTTCTGCTTCAGCATGGCGAAAATCAAAAAATGCTTCGCCTGGGAAACTATATCGTTTCAAAAGCAGTGGAAAAATACAAATCGAGAACCTGCGAAGTTGTTTTAAAAGAATATAAAAACGTGGATTTAAAAATTACACTTCCAAGCAAATTAAAATTGTAAAGGATTATTCTTTTAAATAATACTTGCTTTTACATTGTGACAAACTCTTCAAATTTTTATCTCAAAACTCCTCAGATCAAGTAGAGTATTTTAAAAGGCCTCATTTACTTGACTTTGCCTTTTCAATGTCGTATATTTGCACTCCGAAAATTTTCGTTTTTCGGATCTAATTTTTAAACCGTAATTTAAAAAGAATGAAAACATCCCATTTTAATTTTGACTTGCCCGAAGAACTTTTAGCAGAACATCCATCTGAGCATAGAGACGATGCCAAAATGATGGTTCTAAACCGTGCTACACAGACCATAGAACATAAACTTTTCAAAGACGTTGTAGATTATTTCGATGAGAAAGATCTCTTCATCTTTAATAATACAAAAGTATTTCCGGCTAGATTATACGGAAATAAAGAAAAAACTGGGGCGAAAATCGAAGTATTCTTGTTAAGAGAACTTGATAAAGAAACCCGCGTTTGGGACGTTTTGGTAGATCCAGCTCGTAAAATTAGAATTGGTAATAAATTATTTTTTACTGAAGACGAAGGTCTAGTTGCTGAAGTCATTGATAACACAACATCAAGAGGTAGAACTTTAAGATTTTTGTACGATGGTTCTTATGAAGAATTCCGTACGAAATTGAAAGAATTGGGACAAACTCCACTTCCGAAATATTTTAAAAGAGAAGTAGAGCCAGAAGATGCAGAACGTTACCAGACTATTTATGCAAAACATGAAGGTGCTGTCGCAGCTCCAACTGCAGGTTTGCACTTTTCTAGACACTTGATGAAGAAGTTAGAAATTAAAGGAATTGATTTTGCAGAAATTACGCTTCACGTAGGTTTAGGAACTTTTAATCCAATTGAAGTAGAAGATTTATCGAAACATAAAATGGAATCTGAGGAAGCCATTATCGATCAAAAAAATGCGGATATCATCAACAAAGCAGTTGAAGAAGGAAGAAGAGTTTGTGCTGTAGGTACAACCACGATGAGAACGATTGAAACTTCAGTTTCTTCCAACAGAAAATTTGGACCTTACCACGGTTGGACTATTAAATTCATATTCCCTCCACATGATTTTGGAGTTGCGAATTGCATGATCACGAATTTCCACATGCCAAAATCTACTCTAATGATGATGGTTGCAGCTTTTGCAGGAAAAGATTTCTTAATGCAAGCTTATGAAGAAGCAGTTAAGAATAAATATAAATTCTATTCTTACGGTGACGCGATGTTGATCATCTAAGAATTGTAAATGACAGATTTTAAATTTTAGATTAAATTCATTTCGGTGTTTTTAATCTAAAATTTATCATTTAAAACCTATTAGTATTTTGAAGGATATTCGAATTTTAACGCTCGATCAATTGCAGGAATATTTCGTCTCTTTGGGCGAAAAGCCCTTCCGTGCAAAACAAGTCTACGACTGGCTGTGGAGTAAAAATCTGCACTCGATCGATGAGATGACGAATCTTTCTAAAGACTTACGCGATCGAATTTCCAAGGAATACATGATCAATCCGATTTCGGTAGATCAACTTCAGAAATCAAAAGATGGAACCATTAAAAACGGCGTCAAACTGCATGATGGACTTTTAGTAGAATCTGTTTTAATTCCTACAGAAACTCGAACAACCGCGTGTGTTTCTTCGCAAGTTGGTTGCTCGCTTAACTGTGAATTTTGTGCTACCGCGCGACTCAAAAGGATGCGAAATTTAGAAGTCGCAGAAATTGTAGATCAAGTTGCCTTAATTGACCAACAAAGTAAATTGTATTTCGATCGACCACTTTCAAACATTGTCTTTATGGGCATGGGCGAACCGATGATGAATTACAAAAACGTCGTTGAATCGATCAGGAAAATAACGGAACCAGAAGGAATGGGAATGTCTCCGAGACGAATTACTGTTTCTACTTCTGGAATTCCGAAGATGATTAAAATGTTGGCAGACGAAGAAATTCGTGTCAATTTAGCCTTGTCCCTACATTCTGCTATTGAGAAAAAGCGGAATGAGATTATGCCTTTTTCTGATAAATTTCCTTTAACTGATATTATGGATTCCCTGAAATATTGGTATGAAAAAACGGGGAATATGATCACTTTCGAATATTGCGTCTGGAAAGGAATTAATGATGAAGATGACGATATCAAAGCATTAATTAGATACTGTAAACAGATTCCGAGCAAAGTAAATCTTATTCAATACAATCCAATCGGTGACGGGAAGTACGATCAATGTAATAAATCTGCGGAAGATAATTACGTTCGACAATTAGAAAAAGCCGGAATTACTGTGCTTATTCGAAGAAGTAGAGGCGGAGATATCGACGCTGCCTGCGGACAACTTGCCAATAAAAGCAGTGAGTAGTGTTTTCGCATATCGGGAAAACTAGAACACCCAAACATAATCTCAGTATTGCCTCGCTACTTTCTTTTGTAGCAGGAGTGGTCAACGTTGTAGGTTTTTTTTCAGTGCAAAGATTAACAACAAATGTCACCGGACATTTCGCATTTTTCATGGATGAGTTTTTCAAACTGAATTTCCAAAATGCTTTTCACCTTGCACTCTTCGTATTTTTCTTTTTCTTAGGTGCGTTTTTTGCGAATTTTATGGTGGAAACCTATTCCAGAATTCGTGAAAGTCTAACCTATGTTTTACCTATAATTACAGAAGCCTTAATTCTTGCTGTCATTGCTTTTTCGGGCAATTATCTGATTAAAGAAAGTCCCGATACGATCGCTTATAGTTTGTTATTTGCGATGGGAATGCAAAACTCCTTGGTGACTACCATTTCTAAAGCAATCGTCCGTACCACTCACTTAACAGGACTATTTACAGATATGGGCATAGAATTTTCTCAACTCTTTTTTTATAAAGATAAAAGTCATAAACGTCGGTTATTAAAATCGATAAGATTGCGATTAACGATCATTTTTATGTTCTTTTTCGGCGGAGTTTCTGGTGGTATCTTGTTTGATTATTTCGGAATTAAAACTTTATTTGTAGGCTCTGTCATCCTAATCAGTGGGTTATTCTACGACTTTATTAAAATTAAATTTCTTTTACATAAACGCCATCATTAATGAAGAATTTCGCTCTATTGTTTTTATTGTTTTTCTCGCTGAGTTTTTCTGCACAGCAAGATTACGAGTGGCTAAAGTTAAAACGGTATCGGACGGCAGTTTTAAGCGATTCTTTGAATGAAAATTCTGGCCTGAACTTTTTTAAAGACCGTCTTTTTACCATTAATGATGGTGGAAATAGTTCAGAGATTTTTGAAATCGACAAGACAACCGGGAAAATCAAAAATGTTTTTCAAACCAATCTCCTCAATAAAGATTGGGAAGCAATTACATCTGATTCTCTCAATCTCTATATCGGCGATTTCGGAAATAATGTAGGCGGTAGAAAAGATCTGGTCATTTATCAAATCCCATTTGCCGATTCTCTAGAAGTAGATCAGATTAAACCCATTCCATTTTATTATCCAGAACAGGATGATTTTAGTGTGAGAAATCTTAATAATGATTTCGATGCAGAAGCCATGATATTTCAGAAGGGAAAAATTCATGTTTTTACGAAAGAGTGGGCTTCCAAAAAAACAACGCATTATGTGGTGGATCCTAACATTAATGAAAATCAGCCGGCTCAAAAAATCGAATCGTATCCCACAGGTTATGTCGTGACCGATGCCGCTTATTTTGAAAATAAATTATATTTGATTGGTTACACTAAAAAAGCAGAAATTTACTTGACGATCTTTAACGAAGCAGAACCGGGAATCTTCTTTACTGAAAAACCCAAGAAATATTATCTAGGAAGTTCTCTAAGTATTGGACAAATCGAGGGAATTGCGGTAAATGAAACAGGAATTTATATTTCTGGTGAAGAATTTGTTTTACCAATTATTAAAGTAAAACCGTATTTGTACTTTCTCCCTTTTAATCGACTGAAATAAATCATTCTGAAAGTCCCATAAAATCTACCAAATACTTTTATTATAATTATATTTGTGTCGATCTAGCAGTTTTAATCATTTAGCAAAAATTTGTGGCAAACATTGTAGAAGAAATAAAAAAACCCATCAACGCAGAGATGAAACTTTTTGAACAGAAGTTTTATGAATCGATGCACAGCAATGTGGCCCTATTGGATAAGGTGACCCGTTTCATTGTGTCCACGAAAGGAAAGCAAATGCGTCCGATGTTTGTGTTTCTTTGTGCAAAATTAGTGGGTGACGTTACCGAAAAGACATTTCGAGGTGCGTCGATGATCGAGTTGATACATACCGCAACTTTGGTTCATGATGACGTGGTTGATGAAAGTTTTAAACGTCGGAATTTTTTCTCTATTAATGCTTTGTGGAAAAATAAAATTGCCGTTCTAGTTGGCGATTATCTTTTATCTAAAGCCGTTTTACTTTCTACCGATTATAAAGATTATGATTTACTGGCCGTTATTTCCCGCACAATTCGTGAAATGGCTGAAGGTGAATTATTACAACTGGAAAAAGCCCGCAAACTCGATATTACAGAAGATGTTTATTACGAAATTATTCGTCAGAAAACTGCAACTTTAATTGCGGCATGTTGTGAAATTGGTATTCTTTCAACCAGCGACGATGAAGTGCTAGCCAAAAAAATGATGGAATTTGGAACGCTTACTGGAATGGCGTTTCAGATTAAAGATGATTTATTCGATTATCTAACGACTACGATTATCGGTAAACCTGTCGGAATTGACATTAAAGAAAAAAAGATGACCTTACCGTTAATTCACGCTTTAGAAACTGCAAGCGCCAAAGATCGAAAGTATTTCTTTAACGCCATTAAACGTTATAATAACGATCAAAAGAGAGTTAAAGAATTAATCGAATTTGTAAAAAACTCTGGAGGATTAGATTACGCGATGAATGTAATGAAGGAATATCAGCAGAAAGCGAAAGATATTCTGGATACTTTCCCAGATTCGGAGCCAAAGCGATCATTACAACTAATGCTAGATTATGTGGTAGAAAGAAAATTCTAATTCTTTCTTAAACTTGCTTTCCACTAATATTAAAGATTAGCAGTTTTTTTTACAATTCAAATTTCATTTAAAATTTTATTGTTTTTAACTTCGATTTAATCTATTTTTAAATTGGTATTATTCAGTCGTAAGGAATTCAGAATCACCGAAACGGAACTGAAACTCATAGCCGCTGCGGCGATCATCGGACTCATCAATATTCCGAAAAAAGGGTAGAGCAAACCTGCTGCAACCGGTATTCCCAAGGTGTTATAAATAAACGCAAAAAATAAATTTTCCTTAATATTTTTGAGTAGTTTTTCACTTAAAATTTTTGCCTTTGCCACACCTAAAATATCGCCTTTTAATAAAGTAATTTCTGCACTTTCAATGGCAACATCAGTTCCCGTTCCCATTGCAATTCCGACGTTGGATTGCGCTAAAGCCGGTGCATCATTAATTCCATCACCAGTCATTGCGACAATTTTTCCTTCGTCTTGTAATCGTTTAATCTCGGCTAATTTATCTTGTGGAAGACAATTTGCAAAATACGTTGTGATACCTAATTCATCTGCCACGGCTTTTGCAGTATGTTCATTATCGCCAGTCATCATGATCACTTCTACCTTATTTTCTTGCAAATACTGAATGGCCTTTTTTGAACTTACTTTAATGTTATCAGAAAACGCTAGAAATCCTAATACTTGATTTCCTTTAGCCAAGAATGAAATCGTCTTCGCCAGATCTTCATTTTCAGTGATTTTCTGTTTTAAAGAAGTTGGAACTTCAATATCAAATTGTTTTAAAAGCGAAGTATTTCCAAGTAAAACTATTTCGCCGTCAATACTTCCTTTAACTCCTTTCCCAGAAATATTTTCAAAGTTTTCTACTTTATCAAAATCGATATTATCTTTTTTAAATTCATTTAAAACTGCATTAGAAAGTGGATGCTCGGAATTTTGATTTAAGGAAGCAGCTAGTTTTAATACTGAACTTCTTTCTTCTTTTTCTGTAGTAATTACTTCATCTAAATTTGGTTTACCTTCAGTTAAAGTACCTGTTTTGTCGGTGATTAAAACATTTACTTTATGCATTTGTTCAAGTGCCTCAGCGTTCTTAATCAGTATTCCGTTTTTTGCTCCTTTAGCGATTCCGACAGTTAAGGACATCGGTGTTGCTAAACCCAAGGCACATGGACAAGCCACGATCAGAACTGCCACGGCATTTACTAAAGCATAGATCAATGCATTTTCTCCGCCGAAAATGTACCACAAAACAAACGTCAGAATAGAAATTCCGATTACGACTGGAACAAATATCTTAGAAATTTTGTCGGCTAACTTTTGAATCGGCGCTTTGCTTCGGCTTGCGTCGTTAACCATTTTAATGATTTGCGAAAGCAAAGTTTCATCACCTACTTTTTCGGCCTTCATTAAGAATGTTCCGTTGCCATTGATAGTTCCAGAAGTCACAGACATGCCTATTGATTTTTCAAGAGGAATTGGTTCTCCCGTAATCATGCTTTCATCAACATTCGAATTACCTTCTGTGATTTTTCCATCAACCGGAATTTTTTCACCTGGTTTGACTCTTAAAATATTTCCTATTTGAACCTCAGAAAGAGAAACTTTCGTTTCCGTATTATTGGTAATTAAATTGGCTTCATCTGGTGAAAGATTCATCAATTCCTCAATCGCTTTTCCCGTTTTTTGATGGGCTCTTGCTTCGAGCATTTGACCCATTATTACCAAAATTAGAATCACACAAACCGACTCAAAGTAAAGTGGTGTTTTTTCACTGTGAGCAATTTCGTGCGGTAGAATATCTGGAAAGATTAGCGCCAGTAAACTGAAGAAAAATGCGGCTGCAGATCCTAAGGCAATTAGCGAAAACATATTGAGATTCCAGGTTTTAAAGGAAACTAAACCTCTTCTTATTAAAAACCAACCTGCATAAAAGATGACAGGAATTGAAAGCGCTAACTCTATAATACCTTGTACTTTGTTAGAAAATGGAAATTCAAACCACATTCCACCCATGGATAAGATGAAAACTGGAATCGTGAAAACTAACGCAATTAAAAATTTATTTTTTAAAAGTTTATACGTTTCGTCTCCAGCATCTGTTTCTCCTTTTTCTGGTATTTTGACCAGATCCATTCCGCAAACTGGG
The DNA here is from genome assembly GCA_038242555.1 of Flavobacteriales bacterium. Taxonomy (GTDB): domain Bacteria; phylum Bacteroidota; class Bacteroidia; order Flavobacteriales; family Weeksellaceae; genus Kaistella. The sequence goes on from JBBSRZ010000003.1 coordinate 49,505, forward strand.
CAGCCCACATTTGAATCATAAACCTTATCACCTTCGCAGAACATTGGACAGTAATATTTACCAGCGTTACTTTCTTGGTTGATATTTGGTTGTATTTTATTTTCTGTGGTGTGTTTGTGATCTTTATGATGAATAGAGTTGTCGACCAAATCTTGTGTGATTTCTTCGAGGTGCATGTGACAAACTGGGCATCCCACGTTCGATGAGTAAGTTTTATCACTTTCGCAAAACATCGGACAAAAATACTCACCGATTTTATCGTCGAAACTTTCAGGTAAATTAGTTTTGGAAAAAGTCTGAGGTTTATTCTGATAATCTGCTCTTTCTTCGATCGGAACTAAAAACATATTACAGGTCGGACAGCGTTTTCCGGCTTCAAAGTAAACTTTTTCACCTTCACATTCCATGGGGCAGTAATAAACAGAACTTGGCGAAATCCTTTCGTTCGGAGGTATATTTGAATTGGACATTTGTTCTTTTGTAATCTAGTTCACGCGGATTAAATGATAGCGTAACTTTAAATTTCTATAATTCCTGATTTTTTAAACGGTCAGCAATAAATTCGATTTTTGTTTTTCCGTGCTTGGTCGGTTTTCCATCGAGATTAACGCCGACAAATATTATTTTGTCGATGGTAATAATTGTTTGACGTGTCATCATATTACGAACATCACATCTTAAAGTGATGGATGTATTTCCAAAATCTGTAGCTTCAATACCGATTTCAATGATATCTCCTTGTTTGGCAGAACTTATAAAATTGATTTCCGAAATATACTTGGTTACACAGCGTGGTGTTTCGAGTTGAACAATGGCGTAAAGCGCGGCTTCCTCATCGATCCATTGTAATAATCTACCGCCGAAAAGCGTATGGTTAGGATTTAAATCTTCCGGTTTAATCCATTTTCTAGTATGATAATTCATATTTTTAGTTTTAATTATCTTGTAAAAACAAGTTTTGTTTCAGTTGATAGACCGTCGTCAAGTCGATAGTTTTCAAGATTAAATGCTTTCACTTCATCAAGTGTTTTCACATTATTTTGCGCGCAATATCTCGCAATTAATCCACGAGCATGTTTGGTATAAACCACGATTTGTTTTAGTTTTCCTTCTCGAAAATCATAAAATTCGAAGTCAACAACTGGCGCCTGCACATTATCTTTATCAACAACTTTAAAATATTCTTTACTGGCGAGGTTTAGCACAATATCCTTTGACTTTAATTCGCTGTTAAGTTGATCAGTTACTTTTTCCTTCCAGAAATCATACAGGTTTTTGTACTCATCAAATTTAAATTTTCGGCCCATTTCTAACCGATAAAGCATAATTCGATCAGAAGGTTTTAGGAGTCCGTACAAACCAGACAGCATTCTGAAGTTTTTTTGAAGATACTTCATTTCATTTTCTTCTAATGATTTCGCATCTAAGCCGCGATAAACTTCACCAGTAAATGCCATTAATGCTGAATTTGATTCTTTCGAGGAAGGTTTGGGGTTCCAGTTTTGATTGCGCTCCCAGTTTTCATCAGCAAGTTTGGAGGAAATCTCCATGAGATCTGACAGATATTTTGGCGACTTATGTTTTAAGGTAGATTGAATATGGCCCGCCTCTTTTATGAAATGTGGTACGCTTGGTTTTAAAAACTGGCTGGCATTTTCAATGTTCATCAATTTGGCGGGAGAAGATAGAATTTTCATTTTTCTGAGATACTAAAATATTGATTAATAAAACTGAGGCTTGACCAAATGACGAAACTTGCGTCCCGACCTGAATGAAGCTCTTATTTATGAAACATCGTGGAATAAATAAAGCGGGAATGGAGGGCGGAAATAGACGCCCAAATAATTACAGTTGTCCTTTTCCCTGACGTAGAATTTCTGGTTCTCCGCTCGTTAAATCTACGATCGTAGAAGCAACGTTATCTCCGTAACCGGCATCGATCACGATGTCAACTAAATGATCATATTTCTCGGCAATTAATTCGGGATCGGTCGAGTATTCAATGACTTCATCGTCGTCTTTAATCGACGTAGAGGCGATCGGGTGACCTAACTTCTCGACAATCATTTGCGGAATAATATGATCAGGAACTCGAATTCCAACCGTTTTATTTCCTTTATATGCGAGCGGCAAATTCTTATTCGCTTCTAAAATAAAGGTAAAAGGGCCAGGCACATTATTTTTTAAATACCTGAAAGTACTGGTGTCAATCGGACGAGAAAATTCTGAAAGGTGGCTTAAATCATTACAGATGATCGAAAAATGGGCTTTATCTAATCTAATTTTTTTGATTTGTGCCAATTTTTCCATGGCTCGAATATCGAAAATATTGCATCCTAAAGCGTAAACAGTGTCCGACGGATAAATAATTATTCCGCCTTTCTGCAGCGTGCGAACTACCTCGTCTAGCAGGTTTTCCTGTGGATTGTCGGGATATATTTTTAGAATTTTAGCCATATACAAATTTAGTGAAAATAGAATTATAAAACTATTTTCCGATAAAATTTGGAAGTGTAGATTATAGTTGTATATTTGCAGAACAATAACGCGGGGTAGAGCAGTAGGTAGCTCGTCGGGCTCATAACCCGGAGGTCGCACGTTCGAGTCGTGTCTCCGCTACTAAGTAAAGAGAATCATTTATATGATTCTCTTTTTTTGTGGAGTTAAGTGAGGTTTTTGGGGGATTTCGTATAGGTCAGAAAACCTAACCATTAAATTTTGAGCAATTCTTATAAGGTGTAAATGTTTAGACAGGTATTATCCGCTTCAGGTTTCCTGTGATTTTATTTCTCAAAGTTACATTCAGAAACCCGTTTAATTTGAGAAAGGATCTTGCCAATTCTTTACTGCCTAACTTTTTAGCTATTTTAGTTTGAATTTGCTATTTATCTGCTTTTTTACTTTAATTTGAAAGTGCTAATAAAAGGTTCTTTGGTGGTCGTCAATAATGATAACTTTGATATATTTGTAAACAAGTAAACTAAATAATACTATGGATATTTTTGAGAGAAGTAAAAGTGAAAAATTGAATTACCTAAAAGTTTTGATGGAATTATCGAAAATAGATGGTGAAATACGAGACGAAGAATTAAAAGTAATAGAATATGTTGCACAAACCCTCGGTCTGGAGCAGGATGAAATAAGAGAGGTACATGGCTTATTATATGCCCCTATCGAGTTACCGACAGAAGATGATTACAAAACTGAGTTATTAAATGACTTGGTTATGGTAATGGTCTCAGATAGTAAAATCGATATAGAAGAATTATTGTTTTGTAAGAGAATTGCCGTACAACTGGGAGTTCAACCTCAGACTGTTAATGACTCCATTGAATTATTATTAGAGAATAACAACATTTTTCCACACTTAGACAGGAAACAAATTCGAGAGAATTATTTAACCGTTAAAGTACAAGATAAAGATATCTATCCTGATTTACCATAAAAATAATTGTACGAATCTTGTCTTCGCTACTTAGTAAAGAGAATTATTGATATAATTCTCTTTTTTATGGCGATTATTGAAGGTTTTGGTGATTATTAATGATTTACAGATGACAGAAATTCTGGATTTTGTACAATCTAACATCTCTACTAATTGTAATCAACTATTTATGTCGCTTTGGATTTTCTACACAACTAATTCATCGCTTCAAAATGCACTAGCGTTATTTCTTTTCAGCCAGATGTTTCTTACATTTGATTCATGAAAATTTTGCATACCGCCGATTGGCATTTAGGTAAAAGATTGGATCGGTTTTCCAGATTAGAGGAGCAAATTCTGGTCATGGAAGAAATTATAGAAATCGCCGATGCGCAACAGGTTGATTTAGTACTTATTGCAGGTGATCTTTTCGATACTTTTAATCCAAGTGTAGAAGCGAGCGATTTGTTCTATAAAACGTTGAAGAAACTAGCAGCCGATGGAAAACGTCCGGTTGTTGCAATTTCTGGTAATCACGATTCTCCTTATTTTATTGATTCTCCCGATCCGCTGGCGCGGGAATGCGGTATTATTTTAATCGGTCATCCCAATGCGACGGTTCATCCTTTCGAACTTGATTACTTTAAAATCGTACAATCTGACAAAGGTTTCATAGAATTACAAATAAAAAACATCGATTTTCCTATTCGAATTTTACATACGCCGTACGCAAATGAAGTGCGACTTAAAGAATATTTTGGCGAAAATAAAGAAGATGAACTCAATAAAACTTTAGCCACGAATTGGATGAGTATAGCCGATGAATTTTGCGATGAAAAAGGCGTTAACCTTCTCATGGCGCATTTGTACATGAATAAAAAAGGTACGCAAGAATTAGAAGAACCAGATGGAGAAAAACCACTTAAAATTGGAAATGCAGACCTCATTTATTCCAATAGTATACCGCCCCAAATTCAATATACGGCACTTGGACATTTGCATGGCTTCCAGAATATCGGCACTGCAGATCGACCGGTAATTTATGCCTCTTCGCCGTTGTGCTACAGTTTTAGCGAAGCAGGTCAAACGAAATACGTCAACATTATAGAAGCAAATCCAGGTCTAAATGTTTCTTATGAGAAAATCGCTTTAAAAAACGGAATAGATCTCGTTCGCAAAAGATTTAATTCTGTAGGCAAAACCGTTGATTGGCTGCTGGAAAACCAGAATACTTTAGTAGAATTAACCATAGAAAGTGAAACTTTCTTAAAAGCCGACGAGCGCAAACTCATTTATCAGTCGCACGGTGGGATCGTTCATCTTATTCCGAAAGTTAAGAATCAAGAGTTTGATGAACGTCACTTAAAAGAAGTTAATCTTGATCAGGACATTGAAATTCTTTTTAAAGATTATTTTAAATCTAAAAATGCCGGACAACAGCCGAATGACGAATTAGTGATGATGTTTAATGAAATTACAAATTTGAAATAAATGATTCCGATTCAGTTGACAATTGCGGGTTTATATTCTTATCAAGAGCGCCAAACTATTGACTTTAGAAATTTAACCGAAGCAGGATTATTTGGAATCTTTGGTTCCGTTGGGTCCGGAAAATCCTCCATTCTGGAAGCAATTTCCTATGCGTTATATGGCGAAACAGAACGATTACATGGGCGAGATAATCGCGCGTACAATATGATGAATCTAAAATCAAAGCGCGCTTATATCGAATTTGATTTCACCAATTTTGAAAATAGAATATTTAGAGCTACGCGAGAATTTAAAAGAAATTCTAAAAACTTTGAAGATGTAAAAACGGCCGTTGTTTTTTATGAATTTAAAAATGACAGTTGGATCACCATTGAAGCGACAAAAGCAGATGAAATTATTGGGTTGAGTTACGCCAATTTTAAACGGACAATCATTATTCCGCAAGGACAATTCAAGGAGTTTTTAGAACTCGGAGCGAAAGATCGAACGACGATGATGAAAGAGATCTTCAATCTTCAGAAATTCGATTTACAGCAAAATACGTCCATTTTATACAATAAAAACAAATCAGATCTTGATCAGTTAGAAGGACAATTAAAAGGTTTTGAGGAAGTCAATGAAGAGCAGATTTCTGGTCAAAAAGAAATTCTAAAAGTAAATCAAGAGACCTTTACTCAATTACAAAGTGCGTTTGCTAAAACAGAAGAAAAGTATCAGCAACAGAAAAATCTCAAAACTGATTTCGAAACATTAAAAGAGAAAAAAGAATCCTTTAAATTGCTTTCTGCACAGAAGTCAAAGATTGATCTACTTGAAAGAAACACTACAATTTTTGACCAAACATTTAGACTATTCGATCCTTTATTTACACTTAAAATTAAGTTGAAAATAGAGGTAGAAAATGAACGGAAAAATAAAGAGGAACAGTCGAAAAAGGTAAATGAAACTATAAAGAAATTTGAGAATGTTCTAGCGAAAATTAAAGTTATTTTACCGCAATATGAGCAATTAGAACCCTCTAAATTGCAGGAAAATGATTTAAAACTCATCGTAGAATTATTGAACTTTTCTGCTGAAATTAAACTTCTTCAGGACCGGTCGGCCAGGGGATTATTACAATTAAAAGAAGTAGAAGAGAAAGAAAAAATTTTTAAAAATAATATCGTAGAACTGGCAAAAAATGCAGCACATTTAAAAAGCCAGAGAATTGATGCAACACTTTTACTCAATGTTGGAAACTGGTTTTCTACTAACAAAACTTTAAAAGAATCCTATTTAAAGCAAGAACAGAAAGTACTTGACTATAAGTCACAAATCCAACAAATAACTCTTGACTTCAAATCAAAGAAAATTAGCGAAGAAAATTTCGCAGAAATCTTTAAAGAAAAAGCGGACATTTTAGATGCAGAAACGAAAACTCTTACTGATCAAAGAAATCAACTTGAAGTTCAAAAACGATTATCACATTTTGCCAGTGAACTTCACGACGGAGAAAACTGCCCATTGTGTGGCTCTCTGGAGCATCCAAATATTATAGAATTTGCAGATGTGAATGCTGAGATCACTTCTGTTGTCGAACAAATGAAAAAAACAGAAAATCAAAAAGAGGATATGCGAAAAACGTTTTCAGAAAGTGAAAAACTGCTAGATCGTAAATCTATTTTTGAAGAGCAATTAAAATCAGAGGAAAAGATAATAAGAGATTTGGCCGAGCAAACAAAGGCTCACTTAAGTGATTTTCAGTGGACTGAATTCAGGCCTGATAATGAAGCAGAATTTAATACAATTCGGATGCAATCTTTTGAACTCGAAAAACAAATCGAATCGTTAAGCACTAAAAATATCGAGGAACAAAATAAGTTAGAAACGCAGCGGAAAACTGTCGAGAAATTTACGGCTGCTTTACAAAATCTAAAACTTCAGGAAAAAGAATTTGAAACCAAGATAAAATCAAATCTGGAGAATTTGAAATTATTAAAGTGGGATGATTTTATAGAAGAAAAGAATAGCGTGGTTATAAGAACGTTACAACAACTCTCTAAACAAAACCGCGAAACTGAGCAGAATTATCAACTTCTTATTCAACAAGAAAAAGAACTTTCTCCAAAATTAGCTGAGCAGAAAGCCATCCAAAACCAATTAGAAAAACGTGTTCTGGAAATTGAGAAAGAGATTTCAGAAAATGAGGGGAATTTGCAAAGTGCTCTGGTCACTCAACAATTTTCAAATATAGATGAAGTTCAACAAATTTTAAAACAGGAAATTAATATCGCTGCAAACCGCAATAAAATCGAAACGTTTAAAATTGAGTTTAAAGTTGTTCAAGAATTGATTGATAATTTATCTTTAAAATTGAAAGATTTTACTTTTGAGGAAGAAAGTTTTTTACAATTATCGGAGCAATTTGCACAAGAACAAACTGACCTTAACTCCGCAAATGATACGGTTGTAAAAATGCTGGCGGAAATTCAGCGATTAGAGCAGGAATTTAAAAAGAAAGAACAACTTTTAAAAGAATTTGCTCTTCTTCAAAAGCGTGCGGAAAATCTGAAAATTATTACCAACTTATTTAAAGGCTCCGGATTTGTGCAATATGTTTCTTCCATTTATTTGCGACAACTTTGCAATCACGCGAATATTCGGTTTCGTCGGATGACGCGTAACCAACTCAGTCTCCAACTCAATGACAATAACGATTTTGAGATTATTGATTATTTGAATGAGGGGCGGTGTCGCAGCGTAAAAACTTTATCTGGCGGCCAAGCCTTTCAAGTTTCTTTAAGTTTGGCTTTAGCCCTGGCGGAGAGTGTACAAGCAAATGCCAAAGCCGAAAAGAATTTCTTTTTCATCGATGAAGGATTCGGCACTCAGGATTCGGAATCGGTTAATGTCGTTTTTGAAACTTTAACGAACCTGCAAAAAGAGAACAGAATTGTCGGCATTATTTCTCATGTCGAAGAATTAAAGGAAAAGATTCCAATTTCTTTGAGTGTTTTTAAAGATGAAGAACGCGGAAGTTTAATTACATTTAATTAAAATATGTGCTATTACGTATCCAACAATTTGACCCGGAAAGAAATGAAAGATACCTTCGGGGTAACTTACAACGGCCCCGACTTTCAAGGTTCGGACTTTACCAATGGATTTTCTTTTCCAGAAACACCGATCATTCTTGATGAAAATCCGGATGAAGCGATTTTAGGAAATTGGGGTTTAATTCCAGTTTGGGCGAAAAATCGCGATATGCAGAAAAGTACTTTGAACGCCAGAATTGATTCGCTAACGGAGAAACCGAGTTTCAAACATTCTGTTTCTAATCGATGTTTGGTTTTGGTAAAAGGGTTTTACGAATGGAAATGGTTGGATGGAAAAGGAAAAAATAAAGAAAAATATTTTATTCAATTAGATAACGGCGACGAACCGTTTGCGTTAGGCGGCATTTATAATATTTGGAAAGATTTTGAAACGGAAGAAACGTTGACCAGCTTTTCTATCGTAACCTCAAACGCCAATGAACTGATGGCAGAAATCCACAATTCAAAAGACAGGATGCCGTTGGTTTTAAATAAGAAAGCTGAAAAAGCTTGGCTTTCTGAGCGGTCAGTCGATAACTTCGCTTTTCCCCATTATAGTCCTGAGTTAATTGCAACTAACCTCGATAATTCTCCTACGCAATTGACGTTGTTTTAAAAATTAAGACTAAAAACTCTTTGCTTCATATTCGCTTTCATTTCCTAAACGATCCACCGATTTTACAGCAATGGTGGTTAATTTTTTGCCATTTTTTGCTAAAGGTAAAGTTCTTGAAATTATGTTTTTATCAACGATTTCCGTTTCCCAATTCTCCCCGTATTTCGTATATAAAATCCATTGAAAAACTTTTAAAGGGTCTGGAGAATTCCATTTTAAATTGACAGAAGACGCCGTACTTTCTGCGAAAAGAATTGGTTTGCCTAATGCTTTTGTTTGTATCCAAGGTGTTTTTGGAATTAAGGCTTTTATTTTATACTCCTCTTTTACCGCCTTGTACATCGCTAAATTTTTAGACAAACCGTCGACACTATAATGAATTGTTCCCGCACCGTTTTTAAGGATTGTTCGTGTGGAGTTAATTTGACTGATGATTTCCGCGGGACGATCAGCAACACCACGCATTCCTATTGTATTGAGACCTGGCCACAGATGGCGTTTTTTTGTGTTTTCACTTTCCCACCAGTTTAGTAAAGCGGGGAAACTTTGCGGCCCGTCATTTTTCCAGTATAGTTGGGGCGAGAAATAATCTAACCAACCTTGATTCAACCAAAGTTTAGCATCGGCGTACAATTCGTCATACTGCGAAGAACCTTTGATTCCGACCGGAAATCCTGGTTTCCAAATTCCGAAAGGACTGATTCCAAATTTCACATAACTTTTCTCCTCTTTAATTTCATCATGAATTCTCTTGATGAATTTATTCACGTTCGCTCTTCGCCAATCTGCTCTCGTAAGATTACCACCTTGTTTTTGGTAAAGATTCCACGTTCTGTTATCCGGGAAATCTTTTCCCCCATTATATTCTCTGTACGGATAAAAATAATCGTCGATGTGAATAGCATCGATATCGTAGCGCTTCACTAAATCTCTAATTACTTTGGAGGTGTGATCCTGAACTTTATCATCGGAAGGATCCATCCAATACATTCCATTACGAAGTTTTGTGATCTGCTCCGGCATTTTTGTAACGATCGATTCTTTGGTAATGGGCCCGCCCGTCGTGTGGTGAGCACGATAAGGGTTTAACCAAACGTGCAATTCCATTCCACGCTCATGCGCTTCTGAAATCCAAAACTCGAGTGGATCATAAAAAGGCACCGGTGCTTTTCCGATGGCGCCGGTCAAGAAATACGACCAGGGTTCTAAATCGCTTTTATACATCGCATCTGCAGATGGACGAGCCTGAAATATTACGGCATTAAAATTTGCATCTTTTAATAAATCCAAGATTTTAATGGCTTCTTCTTTTTGCTGTTGCGTGGAAAGATTGTTTTTTGAAGGCCAGTTAATGTTAGCAACGGTTGCAATCCAAGCCGCACGAAATTCACGGTTAACTTCAGGTAAATTAAGTTTTACTATTGGTTTCTGTGTTTCTACTTTTGGCGAAGTTGGTTTAACAATCGGTTTTGTGGTTGATTGTTTTTTGGTAGTTTTAACGACAGTTTTTTTCGCGGTACATGATGCGATGATTAAAAGGAAAAAGAAAATAATGAAGGTTATTTTCGCAAAAGAATATCTCATAAAATAAAATTGATTCGACAGAAAATCGTGGTATAAATTTCAGGTCCAAATATATAAAAAGCAATGTTAGAAACTATCTAGAATAGAAGGCAATTAAATTTTAAATGCTCGTCAACTTTAAAATATTGTAAGCCTGAAATGTGAGCAGTACAATTTATTTTAATCGTGAAATATTGACAAATCCCTCCGTTCTTTTTTTGGTTTTGATGTGATACCATTCTCCGTCAATTGCTAAAATTTTTAAAGGAATTTCTTCAGATTCTGTGCTTACTATATCGTGTTTTGTGGAAGGACCATGGCGGATATTAGACCCAGCTTTTAAATATTTAAATAACTTTAGATCCATTTTTCTGCTGGCGGGAATTTTACGTTCTCGTACAAATGGAAAAGCATCAACCGCACCGCCAATACTATAAATTCCGAAATGAAGATGCGTTGCACCACCTTTTGCATTGCCCGTATTACCGACTAGGCCTAATGTATCGCCAATCTTGATTTGTTTTCCAGATTGGGTTATGACACTGTCCAGATGCGCGTAATAAAGAGAAGCACCTATACTGCTAGCCCGAAGCCAAACTTGCTTTCCACCCAATCCCTGATTCCCAGTTCTGGTAATATAACCAGCGCTCGCTGCAATAACTGGAGTTCCCCTCTTGGCAAAAATGTCCAGACCTTCATGACTTCGGCCGCCACCATCGCGGCTCGCTCCCCAAAAACTCTGCACATCACGATTCCCTTTTCCGACAACAGGGAAGATTAGTGAAGGTTGCGTATAAATCTTTAAAGCAAAAGATTGCAAGTGACCAATTTCGGGTTGAATGACGACTTTGTGTGTTGTGTCATTTTCAATCAAAGTAGACCAAATCCCATTTATAATTAGCGCACTTTTACTAGGTTCTGAACTGGATGAATCTTCAAAGACATCGATAAAAATTTTAGATTCAGAATAGGACGGAATTGTTTCAATTATTAAGAGATCGCCTTTTTTTAATTCTACGGAGTAACCTAATGCTTTTTCCGTTGAATTTTTGGCGGGGACAGTCACTGAATATCCATCCTCAATTTTGAGTTGATTTTGAACTGCAGAGTCAAAATCACTTTTCCAGATTTTCATTAAACTGTCGTTGCCGGAGAATTGACGTTCATATTTAGCACGCTCGGAAGTTTCAAATAAAGTAGAAGGAAATTTGAATTTTCCGCAGGAAATTGCAATCGTCGAAAAGAGGAAAAGAAGTAAGAAGGATCTTAATCTGATCATGTTAATTGTGCTGCAAGAAGTTAGCCGTCGTTTTTGCATTGATTGAAAAAAGAATTATTGAATCTGGACTAAAACTCAAATTTGATTGTCATTATATATTAAATGTAAAAACATAACTTGCTTAATTTCCATCACCTCGAACTTAAACTAGATTGTTCTGCAGCCTAACAAATTTTTATGTTTTGTTTTCTACAATTAAATTACATTACAATAAATGATACACGATCATTGTTTATTATTAGTTTTTAAAATTTTCCAATCTTCATTCGATAGAATATACTTAGGAATTTGTTTCGTTATTTCATCTCCATTTTCAAAAACGAATTTGCTTAATTCTGGATCAAGCCAAAGTGAGAATGGACAATACGGTCTACCCAATTTACCATTTTTCAAAAGTGGATTATCTTCGTCGCCTTTAATCAGGTAAGAACTACTAAAATAAAATTCTTCTTTTTCAATTAACTTTTGATAAAGTCGATTTTTAACGGTGATTAAATTATCTAAAGGTTTCACAATTTGCGCTGTAAAATTCACCCTCGTTTCTTCTATTTCAAACTGAGTAAGTTTAATCAAAAGCGTGACCTTTTCGTGGTAAATTGCTAAGCCGTCGAACAAATTTTCTTTCAATAATTCCAGGGCGAGTTGATGTTCTTTATTTGTCATTTTTAAATATTGCTTGTCAGATCTTATTTAGGAAATAATTATCGCTATTCTTACAAATCAAATTTCAACTATTTCACAACGAGTCTAGCAAAAATATAAAAACAAAGAGTCCCAAATAAATTTGGAACTCTTTTATGAAACTGGCTAAGGCCAATTTTTATTTAGTTTATTGAAGATTATGCTTTTGCACCTCTTTCAATACGTTTTCTGTCATTTTCAGAAAGTACTTTTTTACGCATTCTGATAAAGTTTGGAGTGACCTCGATCGCTTCATCTTCCTGGATATATTCCATACATTCTTCTAAAGAGAATAATTGTTTTGGAGCAATGTTACCGTCTTTATCTTTTCCAGAAGCACGCATGTTATTCAACTGTTTTGCTTCTACGATATTAACAACTAGATCTCCTGGCTTGTTTTGCTCACCAATGATCATCCCTTCGTAAATTTCTTCGCCCGGATCAACGAAAAATCTACCTCTATCTTGTAATTTCGCGATAGAGTATTCAGTAGCCGGTCCTTGACCTTTACTAGCTAATACCCCAACCAATCTACCTGGAATTGAACCTTTGTAAGGTTTGTATTCACTGAAACGGTGGGCCATAATAGCTTCACCAGCAGTCGCAGTTAACATTTGAGAACGCAATCCGATCAGTCCTCTAGAAGGAATCTCGAATTCTAAGTGTTGCATTTCACCTTTCGTTTCCATGATATGCAAATCTCCTTTACGTTGCGTTGCCAAGTCGATTACTTTAGAAGCATATTCGTCTGGTACATCAACGACCATTGACTCATAAGGCTCACATTTAACACCATCAATTTCTTTGATGATTACTTGCGGCTGACCAATCGTCATTTCATAACCTTCTC
>JBBSRZ010000004.1:0-61470 GCA_038242555.1 Flavobacteriales bacterium
AAGCCATCGATCATAAAATCTTTCAACTGATCTGCTGCGTCTGCTTTTGGTGCAATCTTTCCTTTTGCTACTGTTTGCTTTGCCATAATATTATTTTTTAATGTTTTGATAATAATTTAGTCAGTTAACATCATCTAATATGCCAAAAGGGGATGATTCCTAATATTAAAACTAAAAAAGCCAAATGAATTTCATTTGGCTTTATAATATCTTATATAATTCAGTAAATTATTTTCTTACAAAACTTGCAACATCTTCCGCTGTAATCGGGTTCGAACCTAAAATAATCAAACGCTCAACCACGTTACGCAGTTCACGGATATTTCCTGTCCACTGAAAGTTTTCTAGTGCAGTCATCGCGTCGTCGTCGAAACTTTTTAAGGCAGTGCCATGTTCATCGGAAATACTTTTTGCGAAATGTTTTGCTAATAATTTAATATCATCTTTTCTTTCATCTAAAGAAGGGACATAAATTTCAATAACAGAAAGTCGGTGATAAAGATCTTCTCTAAATTTGCCTGATTTAATTTCATCCTGCATATTTTTGTTGGTAGCGGCTAATACGCGTACATCAACTTTAATTTCCTTGTCACTACCAACCGGCGAAACTTTACTTTCCTGCAAAGCTCTCAAAACTTTTGCTTGTGCAATTAGAGACATATCTCCAATTTCGTCCAGAAAAATAGTTCCGTTATTGGCTAACTCAAATTTACCTTGTTTATCTTTTATCGCTCCGGTAAAACTTCCCTTTACATGTCCAAACAATTCAGATTCAATCAATTCAGATGGAATTGCCGCACAGTTCACTTCAATCATTGGTCCTTTGCTTCGATCACTCTGCGCATGAATTGCATGAGCAACCAATTCTTTCCCGGCACCATTTGGTCCTGTGATTAAAACTCTGGCATCGGACGGTGCGACTTTTTCGATCATATCCTGAATTTTTTTCAAAGCAGGAGATTCGCCGATCATCTGATATTTCTTGTTAACTTTTTTCTTTAAAGTTGTATTTTCATTTTTCAAGTGCATATTGCTTTTCTGCAGATTTCTTTTATCCAACGCATTTTTAACACTCGTAATTAAACGGTTAATATCAATAGGTTTTGAAATAAAATCATAAGCGCCAACTTTTAAACAATCAACGGCGGTATCAATATCTGCATGGCCAGAAATCATGACAAAAGTGGTGTCTGGTTTCGCTTGTAAGGCTTGTTTTAAAAGTTCTGTACCAGAAACTTTGGGCATTTTTATATCGGAAACGACTAAAGCGAAATCCTCTTTTTCAATATGTTTGAAGCCTTCTAACCCATCTTCGGCAATTACGAATTCGTAGTCAGGCAATTCTTCGGAAAGAATGCTTTGAAGTACGCCAGAAATGGCTTTTTCGTCTTCAACAATTAAGATTTTTTGCATTAATAAAATTTTATAGATTTAAAAAATAGAATCGAAATTCTGTGCTTTACCTAGCAATAATCGTACCCTATGGCTTATTGATATTCGCGCTGTCCGAATATGGCAGACCCAATTCTGACGGAGTTTGCACCACATACAATAGCAAGAGCATAATCGTTACTCATGCCCATTGATAATGTTTGTAATTCGCTTCTTAAACTCAGTTGATCAAAAAGGTTTTTTAAAACGGAAAACTCTTTTTTAACTTGCGTCTCATTTTCGGTAAAAGTGGCCATTCCCATTAATCCCGTTATGATAACATTCGGAAATTGACCATTTAAATAGTCGAGCATCAATTCTTTAGTTTCGTGAATTTCCAAACCGTATTTGGTTTCTTCTTCTGCAATTTTAACTTGTAGCAAAACTTTTATTTTACGATTATTTTTAGCCGCCTGCTTATCGATTTCTTTCAGAATTTTCTCTGAATCTACACTCTGAATTGTATCAATAAATGGAGCGATAAATTTTACTTTGTTCGTTTGCAAATGGCCGATCAAATGCCACTGAATATCTGCCGGAAGTTCAGTTTGTTTTTCAACAAGTTCCTGAACTTTATTCTCACCGAAAATCTTTTGACCTAAATCATAGATAACTTTTATACTTTCTGAAGGATGCGTTTTTGAAACAACCACTAATTCAACGTTATCTGGTAAACTGAATTTTACGGTCTGGTAATTATCTTCAATTTTTGAAAATTCTTGCATTGGTTTGAAATAAGGATTAAATTAATTGTAACTAATCATTTGAGGTTGGAATTTACGGAATAAATTGATTAACAGCAAAAAACATCAATGAAATAGGCTGAATTACAACTAATTTGTGAAGTAGGTCTTTTAACGTTTATTTTCCCATGAATAAACTTTAAATTTGTACAAACTTAATATACCATGGTCGATTTAGATAATCATTTAATTTCTCGCAAGATGGCTGACCAACTGGCTGCCGAGTATGAAAATACAAATTACGAATTCATTAATAAAGCAAGATCGAGTAGCAGACCAGACTCGAAATCTTATACGTGCTATGTCCTCCTCATTAATTAGAAATCATGATAGAATGGAACCGCGACGCGGCAAGCATTGTTCAACTATTATTGATGGTCATGTTTTTTGCTTTGCTTTTATTTAAAAAAAAGAATCTTGGTAAAGGAATTAATTATTTTATTACCGCAATGGGCATAGTAGTCGTTCTAGACCTTTGCCTTTATATATTACGAGTTACATCGACGACCCACTTTCACAGCATTCCATTTTATACGATTGGAGTTAACTTTGGAGCATTTCTGCTGTACTTTCTATATTTTCACCAGATTTTAAAAATAGAAAAATCAAAAAAAATCAACCTAATTCTCATCGTATTATTCTTGTTAAGTTATTTGGTGTTCGCCGTTTTCTCGGAAAATTTCTTCACAGTCTTTCCGTTTAAATTTTATTTACTCGAACTGGTATTATTGATAGGCTCAATATTTTTGGTTTTGCGCGAAACATTTAATTCTGATAAAGTTTTAAATATTACTTCTTACTTTCCATTTTGGGTTTGTATTGGTTTGATGGTAATTTACTTCGGAGTTACACCTTTGCTATTCATCAGTAATTCTGCTGAGAAATTGATGAATGTTACGATATTTTTCATAATTTTATTTATTGTAAATATGATCGGTTATGTTATACTGATAACCGGAACTTTGTTTGCAAAAAATACTATTATAAAAAAGTGAACCTTACCGAAACGGATTTTCTTATTTCCATAACCACCTTCGTAATTTTAATTGTAATTTTAATGATGATCTTGGTTTATGGGATCTTCATTAAGAAGAAATCAGAACTACTTCTATTTCAACAAAAAAAAGAAGCACTTTTCGAACAGGAATTAGCCATTTCTCAGGTAGAAATAAAAGAACAAACGCTTAATTATATCGGTCAAGAACTGCATGATGACCTAGGTCAAAAACTTTCCGTAGCAAGATTAATGACTACTAAAATTGCAAATGCTGACGATATAGATAAAGCACAAATAGCCCTTGAAATTAATATGTTAATTGGAGAATGTATCCAAGATATTAGAAATCTTTCTAAGGTATTTATTAGCAAACAAGTAAAGCATTTTGGATTCGTGGACTCCTTAGAGCGAGAAATTTTTAGAATAAAAAGACTAGATTTGATGGACGTGGAGTATGATATTAATAATCATGATTTAGAAATTGATCCAGATCACGCGCTCATTTTGTTTAGAATAATTCAGGAATGTATCAATAATGTAATTAAACACGCACGATCAAATAAGTTACTGATCAAGGTCGAAGATCATCTGAATTTTACAGAAATTAATATTAATGATTATGGAGTCGGATTCAAAACTAGTCTAAGAGACGACGGTAGCGGATTAACAAATATTAAAAACCGAGCACGAATTATTAATGCCGATTTCACGATAAAATCTACCGAGAATATAGGGACAGAAATTACCATTATTTATAAAAGATCACCATTATGGAAAGAATAAAAATTGCAATTGTAGATGATCACAAACTGGTTTCTAAAGCAATTGAAAATATGATTTCATCGAATCCCAAATTCGAGGTGGTCATGAACTGCTTTAATGGAGATGATTTTTTAAAGCAATTAAAACAGCAGAATGATCTTCCCGAAGTTGTTTTAATGGACATTAATATGCCTAGAAAAAATGGAATTGAGACGACTGCAGAAGTAAGTTTACTATATCCTGACATGAAAGTCATTGCATTGACTATGGAAGATAATGAAACTACAATTATCAGCATGCTAAAGGCGGGCGCAAAGGGTTATCTGCTAAAAGATATGTCGCCAGACATTTTATTTGATGCAATCAACCTCGTACACGAGAAAGGAATCTTTTATACCGATATTGTTACTCAAAGTCTTCTTAAAATAAAAACCGAACAAAAGGTAACGGAAGAGATTAGCAAATCATTGAAGGATCGGGAAATCGAATTTATTAAACTGGCATGTTCAGAAATGACTTATAAAGAAATTGCGGAGCAAATGTGCGTAAGTCCTCGTACAGTCGATGGATATCGAGATTCTGTTTTTGCAAAACTAAATGTAAAAACCAGAGTTGGTATTGTACTTTTCGCAATTAAACATGAAATATGTTAAATAGGGTGTTTTCACTCTTTTATAAAAATTAATTAACTTGTAGTTTTGATGACTCAGACACAACACAAATAATGGAAAAAATTAAAGCCGGTTACCTAATCGGTTTTTTTTTGCTTTGAACTTAAATGTTAACTTTTTACTAATCTAAATTCCTCATAGTTATATAAACTATTTTACGAGATGATCGCGGAATAGTTCCATTCCTTCTGTTGCTGAACATTGGTAATGATTTTCTATTCTTGACATTGTTGGCGAAAGATTCGGATCTATTATGAAAATTTTGCAATGTTGCGGAATATAATCGATCAGACTTGAAGCAGGATAAACCATCATCGATGTGCCGATTACGAGAAAAACATCTGCCTCAGACGCAATACCAATAGCTTTATCCATTTCGCTGACCATTTCTCCAAACCAAACAATATGCGGACGAAGTTGAATTCCTTCAAAGTTTAAATCACCAAGATTTAAATCTTTCTCCCAGGGTATAATATTGCCCTCAGAATTTACAGGTCTTGCTTTTTTCAATTCGCCATGTAAATGTAAAACAGATGATGAGCCCGCTCTTTCATGTAGATCATCTACATTTTGCGTGATAATTTCTATTTCAAACTGATCTTCCAGTTCTGCTAGGATCAAATGTGCTTTGTTAGGTTCGACTTCTGAAACTTGTCGTCTTCTAGCATTATAAAAATCAAGAACCATTTGCGGATCTCTATCAAATCCTTCAGGGCTCGCGACATCTTCAACTCTGTGATTTTCCCATAATCCATTACTGTCACGAAATGTTTTAACTCCGCTTTCCGCCGAAATGCCGGCGCCCGAAAATACTACCAGTTTCTTTTTCATTTTTACTTTTTTTAAAAATACAAAAAAAGAAATCGATTTTCAAATAGAGGGTATTTAAATCTTTTTTAAATTTGAAAACCTAAACAAGATAATATGTCGGATGTAGCACGAGAACCTCATTTTAGAAAAGCCAAGATTTCAGAGAAAATTGTGATTTGGCAGATTCTTCAGCAGGCAATCGAAAGACGAAAAAACGAAGGCAGTAGACAATGGCAAGATGGTTATCCTAACTTAGAAACTATAGAAGATGATATTCAAAAAGGATTTGGTTATGTTTTGATCAAAGACAATATCGTTACTGCGTACGCTGCGCTCATCTTTGAAGTAGAACCTGCGTATGAAATCATTGAAGGAAAATGGTTGTCAAACGGACCTTACGCAGTCGTTCACCGTGTCGCAGTTGCGAACCAATTTGCGAGCAAAGGTTTCGCGACACAAGTATTTAAGGAAATTGAAAAAGTCGTCCTTTCAAAAAATATTTACAGCATAAAAGTAGACACTAATTTTGATAACGCCGCGCTTCTAAAAATTGTTGATAAACTAGGTTATACATATTGTGGTGAAGTTTATTTCCGAGGGTCTGCCCGCAAAGCATTTGAAAAAATCTTAGTTTAGAACTATTCTGAATGAATAGATTTATACCTAAACACTCGATAACTAAACGTTAAATCCCTAAATTTGCTTCAATCATAAAAATTTAAAGATGTCAAAGAAAGCTATTTTAGCCATATTAGACGGTTGGGGATTAGGACCAGACCCAGAGGTTTCAGCGATTGCTCAAGCCAAAACCCCATTTATAGATTCTTGTTTTGAAAACTTTCCACATACAACGCTGGAAGCTAGTGGTATTGCGGTAGGATTACCTTTTGGACAAATGGGGAATTCTGAAGTTGGACATATGAATCTTGGCGCCGGTAGGGTAGTTTACCAAAATTTAGTCAAACTAAATATGGCGGTTGAAAATGCAACTTTAGGAAAAGAAAATACGATTACGAGAGCATTTGAATATGCTTTAGAAAATAAAAAGAAGATCCACTTTATAGGATTGGTTTCTGACGGCGGAGTACATTCGCACATCAATCATCTGAAAGGACTGCTTACGGCCGCACATGAATTTGGACTTGATGAGAATGTTTTCGTTCACGCGTTCACAGACGGTCGAGATTGTGATCCGCATTCTGGTAAAGGCTTTATAGAAGATCTTCTAAATCACATGGCTGTTACCACCGGAAAGTTAGCCACCGTAATCGGACGATATTACGCCATGGATCGAGACAGAAGATGGGAGCGCGTTAAATTGGCTTATGACGCAATGGTCAATGGCATTGGAGAGGAGACTCGTGATATTTTGCAGACGATCGATCGTTGTTATGAAAACCAAATTACTGATGAATTTTTACGACCGATCATTTGTTTGAAAGACAGTGCTCAACCGATGGCTAAAATAGAAAATGACGATGTTGTGTTCTGTTTTAATTTCCGAACAGATCGTGGCCGGGAAATAACAGAAGTCCTTTCTCAGCACGAATTTTCAGAATTCGGAATGCATCCTTTGAAACTTTATTATGTGACAATGACTAATTATGATAAAGAATTTAAAAATATTCAGGTAGTATTTAATGAGGATGTTCTGCAGGAAACAATGGGCGAAATTTTAGAAAAGAACGGACGAACACAAATCCGCGTTGCCGAAACTGAAAAATATCCGCACGTTACTTTTTTCTTTTCTGGTGGTCGCGAGGAGAAATTTAATGGCGAAAGTCGATTGTTATGCCCGAGCCCTAAAGAAGTACCGACGTATGACTTTAAACCAGAAATGTCTGCTTATGATATTACGGAAAAGATTCTTCCTGAAATTGAAAATGAAACCGCAGATTTTATTTGTTTAAATTTTGCAAATACCGATATGGTTGGACACACAGGCGTTTTCTCTGCGGCAGTAAAAGCGGCAGAAGTTGTTGATGAGTGTATTAATAGAGTTGCAACTTTAGCGTATGAACATGATTATGCAGTATTTATTTTGGCTGATCATGGTAACTCAGATGTGATGGTAAACGAAGACGAAAGCCCAAACACCCAACATTCTACGAACCTCGTCCCTCTAATAGTTATGGATAAAGATCGAACGTGGAATTTGAAAAGCGGTAAATTAGGAGATGTTGCACCTTCGATTTTGACCGTGATGGGAATTCCAATTCCTGAAATTATGACTGGTGAAATTATCGTGAGATAAATATTTTGCAGTTTAAGTATTTTTTATATTTTCGCAAGGTCCTATATTTGCAGTGTCTACCAATAGAAAAAGAGAATAATTTTTTCTAAGTCTTAAAATCAACTATGCTATAGATAATATTTTTAAATTATCTTTGCTATAATCAAAAAAGTAAAAATGTATAATAAATTAATGAGAATAGAAGTAATGAGAACCCTTGGCAAAAATGTCGATGAGTTTATAGACTCCTATTTAACACCAGCAGAAAAAATTTGGCAACCGACGGATTTTTTACCAGATCCATCAGCTGACAGTTTTAGGTATGATGTTGAAGAACTTCAGACTTACGCACAGGAAATGGGGTATGATTTATTTGTTACTTTGATCGGAGATTGTATTACTGAAGAAGCTTTGCCAAGTTATGAATCTTGGATCATGGGAATTGATGGTGTAGATCAAGAAAACCGTTCAGGCTGGTCTCAATGGGTTCGTAGTTGGACCGCGGAGGAAAACCGTCATGGAGATCTACTTAATAAATATCTGTATTTGTGCGGAAGAGTAAATATGCGCGAGGTAGAAATTACGACGCACTATTTAATTCAAGATGGTTTTGATATCGGAACAACAATGGATCCGTACCGAAATTTTGTATATACAAGTTTTCAAGAAACAGCGACCAATATTTCACACAGAAGAGTAGGATCATTAGCAAAACAAAGTGGTAATACGAAATTATCAAGAATGTGTGGAGTTATTGCTGCTGACGAAGCGAGACATGCAAAAGCATATAAACATTTCGTAACCAAAATTTTCGAATTGGATCCATCAGAAATGATGTTGGCTTTCGAAGATATGATGAGAAAGAAAATTGTAATGCCGGCGCATTTAATGCGAGAATCAGGGCAGAAAGCGGGCGAACTTTGGGGTCATTTCTCAGACGCTGCGCAAAGAGCGATGGTTTACACTGGACAGGATTACATTAATATCTTATCAGAATTATTAGAGGATTGGAAAATCGAACATATTTCTGGACTTAATGAAAATGCTGAAAAAGCGCAAGAGTATTTAATGAAACTTCCAGGAAGATTACAAAGAGTTACCGACAGAATGGCAACTCCTGATCAAGAATATCAGTTCAAATGGATTAAATCATAATAGGATAATTCAAAATATAATTGCCAAAGTATTTTACTAAAGTACTTTGGCATTTTTATGTGAACTGCAGATTTGATAAACAACTTTAAAGTCCTAGCTAAATTTATTATCTTTGCAAATTGAAATTTTAATGATGAGAAATAGTAAAAAACTTGCGATTGATTTTGATGGTACCGTCGTAGATGATGCATATCCAGGTATTGGAAAGCCGAAAACGTTTGCTTTTGAAACCCTAAAAAAATTACAGTCAGAAGGTTACCGATTAATTCTTTGGACTTATCGCCACGGGAAAACTTTAGATGAGGCAGTTGAATTTTGCAAAAAAAATGGCGTGGAATTCTATTCTGTTAATTCCAGTTTTGAAGGAGAAGTTTTTGATAATATAGGCGCTTCCCGTAAAATTGATGCAGATCTTTTTATCGACGACAGAAATTTGGGTGGATTTCCAGGTTGGGGAGAAATCTATAATATCATCAATGACAGAATAGAATTTCGTGTTGAAGGCAGTGAAGTTTTAGCCTATTCAAAAATGAAAAAAGAGAAAAAGAAAGGATTGTTCTGGTAACCTATTTTCGGATTTATTACTTTTTTTTCTAAATTTAAAAGAATTTACACAACTTTGATACAATTAAAAA
Source organism: Flavobacteriales bacterium (assembly GCA_038242555.1). Lineage (GTDB taxonomy): Bacteria > Bacteroidota > Bacteroidia > Flavobacteriales > Weeksellaceae > Kaistella. The sequence continues at coordinate 9,438 of JBBSRZ010000004.1, forward strand.
CCATAGAAGAACTTCGCTTAATGCGAGAAAGCGCTCAGTTAGTTTCTAAAACTTTAGGAATGCTGGCCAAAGAAATCAAACCGGGAATTACTACTTTACATCTTGATAATTTGGGAGGTGAGTTTATTCGCGATCATGGTGGTGAACCTGCTTTTTTAGGAATGTATGGTTTCCCTAAAAATCTTTGTATTTCTCCGAATGCGGAAGTTGTCCATGGAATTCCAAATGAGAAACCTCTTGAAGAAGGAGATATTTTATCTGTTGACTGTGGTGTTTTTATGAACGGATTTTACGGCGATCATGCGTATTCTTTCGCTGTGGGAGAAGTAACACCAGAAATTGAGAAATTACTTCGAATTACCAAAGAATCCCTTTACAAAGGAATCGAACAATGTGTTCGTGGAAAAAGAGTGGGAGACATCTCCAATGCGATTCAGACCTATTGTGAAGCGCACGGTTATGGTGTTGTTCGTGAATTAGTCGGTCATGGTTTAGGACGAAAAATGCACGAAGATCCACAGGTTCCAAACTATGGTAAAAAAGGAAGTGGCAAAGTTTTAAAAGACGGAATCGCCCTTGCCATTGAACCGATGGTTAATTTAGGAACGGAGAAAGTGAAATTTCATGATGATGGCTGGACAGTCACTTCACAAGATAATACGCCGTCTGCGCATTTCGAACATGATGTTTGTATCATCGGTGGGAAGCCAGTTCTACTGTCGACTTTTAAATATATTTATGAAGCGCTGGGAATTGTAAGTGATGAGGAGAAACCATTTACGCTGGATTTTTAATGAAGAAGATCTCGAAATTTTTATTAAATAAAATTCCGCGGCCTTTGCTTATTAATTTAAGCATTTTCTTAAGACCTGTCATTTATTTATTCTTTAAAGGAACTCGCTTTACCGATCCAATCGATGGGAGATCGTATCGTAAATTTCTGCCGTATGGTTATGGTAAACAACGTGAAAACGCACTTTCACCTGGGACTTTAAGTTTAGAAAGACATCGACAAATGTGGTTGTATCTTCAAAACGAAACCGACTTCTTTACTAAAAATTATAAAGTTCTTCATATTGCCCCAGAACAGGAATTCTTACGAAGATTCAAAAAAATGAAGAATCTTGATTATATATCTGCAGATTTATATTCGCCGATCGTCGATGTGAAAGCCGATATTTTGGATTTGCCATTTGAAGATGAAAGTTTTGATATTGTTTTTTGCAACCATGTCTTAGAACACATTGAAGACGATCAAAAAGCAATGTCTGAATTATACCGCGTCATGAAAAAAGGCGGTTGGGGGATTTTTCAAGTTCCCATGAAGAACTCTCTAACAGAAACTTACGAAGACTTTTCGATTAAAGATCCAGAAGAAAGACAGAAACATTTCGGTCAATATGATCATGTTCGTTGGTACGGAATGGATTATTTTGATCGCCTCAGAAAGGCAGGTTTCGAGGTAGACATCAATTTTTATTCGAAAACTTTTTCGCACGAAACCATCACAAAATATGGCTTACTTGAGAACGAGATTTTACCCATAGTTTATAAAAAGTAAATGATGAAAAATCGGCTGAAGAATAATTACTTCATTTATTTACTAAAGGCGATTCCGCTGCTGCCAATCATTTATTTTCAAGGCAAGAAAATTAAAAAAAACATCCCGCTTCTTCCTGAAGCAAAAAATCCCGAAGGATTTGTGGACATCAGTGCAAACAGAAATCTAAAAGTATTATTTATCGGTGAAAGTTCCTTCGCTGGTGTTGGCTCCGTTTATCATAAAGATAGTTTTGCAGGTCATTTCACCACAGCATTGAGCAAAGAATATTCATCTAATGTTGACTGGAAAGTCTACGCAAAAACTGGTTACAATGTAGAACAGATTCAGCGAAAAATTCTTCCACAGATAATTGAAGAGAATTGTGATCTTTTGGTATTAGGTATTGGCGCAAATGATACCTTTGAATTGACGAGACCAAAAAACTGGACGAGAAGTATTCAAACTTTGATAAGACATTTAAAAACTCAATTTCCATCTACACCGATTTTATTTGTGCAATTGCCAACGATTGAATCTTTCCCTGCTTTTACCAAACAAATGCAGTCCGTTTTAGGAAATTACAAAGATTTATTAGCACATCATCTGAATAACGAAGTTTTAAAAAATGAAAACGTTTTTTATCCAAATCAGAAAATCAATGTCGATGAATGGTTAACCAAAATAACTAAGAATCAAACAATCGCTGATTTCTTTAGTGACGGAATTCACCCTTCTGAACTAACTTATCAATTATGGTCGGAGGATTCTGTGAAGTACTTGAAGACAACTGAAGTAAGATTTAATTGAGTTTTGAAAGATTCTCCAATGCTTTTAACATGTCAATTCCTTTCCCAAGAACGGGTTTAAACAAATCTCCATTTTTTTTAATTCTTTCCAATGCATTGTGAATATTAAAGTCGGTAGGTTTTAAACCAAATTTCACTTCTTCCCAAAGCAAAGGCATAGATACTGGCGCGTGTGGTTTAGGACGAATACTATAAACGCTCGCCAGAGTTTGACCGGTACGGTTTTGCAAGTAATCTAAATAAATTTTATTCTTATCTCTCTTTTTTAAACTTCGTTCTAAAGTCGTCAGATCTGGTAATTTCTGCAGCACTTTCTGCATTAAAAGATGTGCAAAATTTTTCACCTGTTCTACCTCATATTCGGAAGCCATCGGAATAAAAATATGAATCCCAGAACTACCAGAAGTTTTACAATATCCTTTAACTTTAATAGCATCTAATATTTCTTTCACGCAAAGAGTAGTTTCGATAACATGATCGAAGGTGTTGTTGTCTGAAGGATCTAAATCTAAAGCAAGCCAAGTTGGTTCATCCAGATCCTTTGTCGTAGAATTCCACGGATTTATATCGATGCATCCTAAATTATTGAGATATGCCAAATCATCTGCGGTATTACAAATTAAATATTGAATCTCTTTTTCTGAAGATTCCGAATGAACTGATATTTTTTCAATCCAGTCAGGCGCGTCGTCGCCGGCATCTTTATGATAAAAACTTAAACCTTCAATACCGTTAGGAAAACGGTTTAACGATTGCGGCCGGTTTTTTAAATGCGGCAAAATATATTTTGAAACTGACTGATAATATTCGACAACTTCTCCTTTGGTGACACCACTTTCAGGAAAATAAATTTTATCTTGATTGGTTAGTTTTACGGTTTTCTTATCAGACTTACTTTTCACGGGTTGAGTTGTTTTAGAATTGGTGGACGCTACTTTTAAAACTTCTTTTTTGGTATCGCTTTCTTCTTTTTTTGGTTCCAGATCTTGTTTGTCTTTATCAATTCGAAGTCCCATAAAAACGGGATGACGGAAAATTCCATCTTTCGTTTTTTCGGTATATTTTATTTCGCAAACTAATTCAGGTTTTAACCACGTTGCAGGGGAATTGGTTTTGGGAACTTCTGTAAAAGGACAATCTTTAATAATTAACGGTTTGAATGTCTGATATAAGGAATCTAACAATTGATCAGAAAATCCAGTCCCAACATGACCGCAATAGATGAGATTTCCGTCTTCATACGAACCTAAAATCAAAGCGCCAAAGTTCTTTCGACCGCCTCGAGGTTCTGTAAATCCGCAGATCAAAACATCTTCTGTATTTTGAAATTTAACTTTCAACCAATCTGAGGAACGTGAACCTTCAACATAAATACTGTCTGCTTTTTTAGCGATCATTCCTTCTAATTCCATTTTTTTCACTTGAGCAAAAAACTGTTTGCCTTTCTCGGGAATGTCCTCACAATATTTAATGACGTCATTTTCAATTAATGCTTCTTTCAGTAATTCTTTTCGTTCCAGCAAAGTGAGATTTTCGGTAGAATGTCCATTGAGCCATAATAAATCGAAGACTTGATAAGTCATTGCTAAATCTGGATTTTCACCTATTTTCTGCAACGCTTGAAAGTCAGGTTTTCCATCAGCATTAAAAGCGACAATTTCACCGTCCAAGATCATGTGTTGTTCTTGATCTTCAAGTGCGTTAACAATTTTAGAAAACTTTTCGGCGAACGAAAGTCCGTTTCGAGAATAGAGTAAGATTGTCGCTTCACGTAAATCAGCAACGGCTCTATAACCATCCCATTTAATTTCGAACACCCAATCTTTATCATCGAATTCTTTTTCGCCAGCTTGCGCTAACATTGGTTTTATAAAGTCTTTTAACTTTTTTTCTCCGCTAAGCGAAGGGATGAAATTATGAAAAGGTTTAGTGTCGCTACTTGCCGTCTTTAGTTTTTTTTTACTCGGACGATTTTCTTCTCGCTTGGTAACTTTTGAACTTTTAAGAACATGTTCTTCCGCGTCATATTCCTCCAACGCAAATTTGTCTTTATGTTTGATGAGCAACCAGGCATTTCCATCTTTAGGATTTTTAATTTTCACCAAAGCAAATTCACCTTTTAGTTTTTTTCCGTGAAGGACAAATTTCAACGATTCTTTATGCAATTCATGTCGCATCGTAAGATCATCAGATTTATCTTCAACTTTTTCTAACGGTTCGTAAGTTCCAGAATCCCAAATTTCAACTTCGCCACCACCGTAATTTCCTTCGGGAATTGAACCTGCGAAATCTTTATAAGAATAGGGATGATCTTCCGTCATCATTGCCAATCTTTTATCTTTCGGATTTAAAGACGGACCTTTTGGAACTGCCCAACTCTTCAGCACGCCATCCATTTCCAAACGAAAGTCATAATGAAGTCTAGTCGCCGAATGCCGTTGAATAACGAATACTAATCTGCCCTCGTTTTTCTTTTCTTCCCCTTTTGGTTCAGACGTTTCATCAAACTTTCTCTTTTTATTATATTCATCTAAAGCCATAATTAGGAAACTTTTTTAGTTTTTTTAGATCCTTCTAAACTCGCTTTTAACTGAGCCATTAAATCAACCACTTTACCGCTATCTTCAGGTTTTTCAGTGACTTTTTTCAATTTTTTACCTTTCGCTTTTTTCTTGATGATTTTTAATAAATCTTCAGAGTAAGTATCTTTAAAGGCTGCAGGATTAAATTTTTCTGAAGTTTGTTCGATTAAAGAAACGGCCATCTTTAATTCGCCAGGTTTTGGACTTTTTTTATCGGGAATTTTTAGATCATCTGAAGGCCGGATTTCTTGTGCAAATCTCAAACGGTTTACAATAAGAACTTTATCGTTATAAGGACGAACCATTCCGAAAACTTCTTTGTCACGCATTACAAAAGTTCCTATGCCGGCCATCTTGGTTTTTTGTAAAGCTTTCAACAATAGATTATAAGCATTTTCTGCATTTTTCTGCGGTTCTAAAAAATAAGGAACTTCAAAATAAACCGAATCAATTTCTGCTTCTTTAACAAACTGTTCGATGGAAAATACTTTGGTTTTTTCTGGACTGGCGGCCGCATAATCTTCAGCGTCTAAAACCACGTAAGTATCGTCTAACAAGAAACCTTTAACAATATTTGCCCATTTTACTTCATCACCCGTTTTTTCATTTACCCTTTTAAACCTGATATTCGACAAATCCTCTTTGTCGAGCATATCTAAATCTAATTTACTTGTTTCAACAGCCGAATACATTTTAACGGGAATATTAACGAGCCCGAACCCAATTGCACCATTCCAAATTGACTTCATAATGAGATATTTTAATTTTTGCAATATGAAATAACTGTGCCTCTTTCAAATCATTAAAATTCTGTAAAAAACAGGTAATCATATCCAATTTCTTACAACCAATTTTCTTCTTTTAAATTTGAAGTATAAAATGAACACCACTAAAATTCCTTAACTTTGCCACACTTTTAAAAAATATAATACATTGAGCAATCATAAAGCAGGCTTCGTAAATATCGTCGGTAAACCAAATGCAGGCAAATCAACACTTCTTAATCAATTAATGGGGGAGAAGTTGGCTATTGTTACGCAAAAGGCACAGACGACTAGACATCGTATTTTTGGGATTTACAATGAAGAAGATTTGCAGATTGTTTTTTCTGATACTCCTGGGGTTTTAGATCCTAAATATGGACTTCAGGAAAAGATGATGGATTTTGTAAAAGACTCTTTGCAAGATGCAGATGTTTTCCTATTCATCGTAGATATTACCGACAAATCATTACACAGTGAATTCTTAGTTGATCGATTGAATAAAATTCCTGTTCCTGTTTTAATAATAGTGAATAAAATTGATGCGTCCAACCAGGCAGATCTGGAGAAGATCATGGAGTTTTGGCACGAGCAAATTCCAAAAGCAGAAATTTTACCGATCTCAGCGTTGACTGGATTTAATACCGAAGTAATTTTACCAAAGTTAAAATCGATGCTTCCTGAAAATCCGCCGTATTACGACAAAGATCAATACACGGATAAACCAGAAAGATTTTTTGTAGGAGAAACGATTCGTGAAAAAATTCTTTTGAATTACGATAAAGAGATTCCTTATTCCGTAGAAGTCGTAACAGAGCAGTTTAAAGAAACGGACGGAATGATCTTCATTGATTCTGTGATTTATGTAGAACGCGATACTCAAAAGGGAATTATCATCGGACATAAAGGTGATGCCATTAAAAAGGTTGGTACAGAAGCAAGAATCGATTTAGAAAAATTCTTTTCGAAGAAAATTCACTTAAATCTCTTTGTAAAAGTCAAGAAGGATTGGCGTAAGAATGATCGTGATTTGAAAAACTTCGGTTACCGTTAATTTTTTGTACAAAATTCCGTAGTTTAGGCGCTTTTAATAAATTTAGTTACTAAATATTCTAAATGAATTATCTTTCATCTACAAAAGAACATCCACTATTAACAGATATCATTACGCTACTTGCGAGGGTTTTGATAGGTATTTCTATGATATTTTTACACGGTCTTCCTAAATTAGAAAAATTAATGGCTGGAGGTGAAATTAAATTTTATAGTTTTTTAGGATTGGGAGGTGAAAATACTTTGATTCTCGCGACTTTATTAGAAATGATTGGGGGCTTTTTAATTATCATCGGATTATTCACGCGTGGTGCTAGTTTTATACTTTTACTATTGATGGCTATTGCTGTTTTTGGCGTTCATAGCGCAGATCCCTTCAGCGTACGAGAAGCGAGTTTACTTTATTTTACGGTATTCTTACTCATATTTGCTTTAGGTCCGAAAAAATATTCTGTAGATAATATGATCTCTAAAAGAAGAGAATCAAAGTGGTAGAACAGTTGTCGATCTCATAAAATATAACACCAATTCATTAATTTGTCTTGGTGTTTTTCTTAACTAGTAAAGACTGTTTTTTGTACTTGCAAAAAAGGTTAATTTTCGATACTTTTGAAAAAAGAGTATATATGAAAAAACGACTTACTGCAATTGCATTACTATTTATAGTTGTTGCAAATGCGCAAGAAAACATTACTTACCAAAAACCTTCTGCAGAAATCATGAAATTGGCTGATTTTGACAGAGCTCCATCGGTAATGATGAACAGCCAGAGAGACTGGATGATTTTCTCTTACAGAGATACTTACAAATCACTGGACGATCTGAGTCAAGATGAAATGAAATTGGCCGGGTTAAGAGTGAATCCTGTCACCAATATTTCTAGTTCGATGACGTACGTCAATAATCTTAAAACTAAAAAATTAAAGGATAAATCGGAAGTTCAAGTTAAAGGATTACCTGCCAATGCTAGAATCGCTTATCTTTCTTTTTCACCAGATGAGAAAAAATTAGCGTTTACTAATACCACGACAAAGGCTGTAGAATTATGGATTATAGATCTTGCTTCCAATACGGCAAAGAAAATTTCTGATCAGCCATTGAACGCCAATTTAGGAAGTCCGTATGTCTGGATGTCGGATTCTCAAACTTTATTAGTAAAACAAATTCCCTTTAATAGAAGTGAATTAATTGATGAAAAAAAGAATCTTCCGACTGGACCAACAGTTTCCGTTTCTGACGGACAAGTTTCTCAAAATAGAACTTATCAAGATTTATTAAAGAATCCACAAGACGAAGCGAATTTCGACACGTTAGCGAAAGCAGAATTGGTTAAAATTTCACTTGATGGAACGCAGCAGAAATTTAAAGGTGCTGAGATTTATACAGGAATGAACTTTTCTCCTGATGGAAATTACTTAATGTTGACAACCATTCAGAAACCATATTCTTATATCGTTCCACTTAGTAGGTTTCCGATGAATTCGATGGTTTATGACAAAAATGGTAATTTAATTAAAACGATCAATGAAAGTCCGCTGAACGAAATTATGCCAAAAGGATTCTCTTCAACTAGAGAAGGAAAAAGAAGCATTGGCTGGAGAGATGATCAACCAGCAACATTAGTTTTTGCTGAAGCATTAGATGGCGGAGATCAAGCAAAGAAAGTGGAGTACCGAGATGAAATATTTCTTTGGGAAGCACCTTTTAAGGCAGAACCAAAATCATTCTTCAAAACAAAACAGAGATATAGCGGAATTGATTGGTCCAACGGAAATGTTGCAATTATATCTGACAGTTGGTACGACACCAGAAATTCTAAATCATACTTGATTAATTTAAATGACAATTCATCAAAATTAATTAGTGATAGAAATTACCAGGATGTTTACAGTAATCCAGGAAATTACTCTGAAACCAAGAATAAATACGGTAGAAAGGTCATTGATGTTTCTGATAATAAAACATTTTTAATTGGACCAGGATTCACGAAAGAGGGACAGTTTCCTTTTATCGATGAATTAAATTTGTCTACGATGAAAAAAACGAGAGTTTATACATCTAAACTAAAGAATTCTAAAGAAAGTATTGTTGATATTTTAGATGCGAAAACTGGCCAGGTTTTGGTCGTGGAGCAGTCTCCAAGTTTATATCCAAATTATTTGATTAGAAATATTAAAAGTGGAAAATCAACTCCGGTAACTAATTTCACTAATCCTTTTGAAAGCATTAAAGATGTTTATAAAGAAGTAATTACGTACAAAAGAAAGGATGGAGTAGAACTGACAGGAACTCTTTATTTACCGGCAAATTACGATCGTAAAAATCACAAAGAAAAGTTACCATTATTAATTTGGGCTTATCCAAGAGAGTTCGTGAGTAAAGATACGGCGGGACAAAATACGCAGAATCCAAATGATTTCACCTTCCCGAGTTACGGCTCATTTATTTATTGGGTGACCAAAGGATATGCGGTTTTAGATGACGCAGCGTTTCCAATTATTGGTGAAGGAAAAGCACAACCAAACGATACGTTTATCACTCAGTTAGTTGCTAATGGAAAAGCGGCGATTGACGCGGTTGATAAATTAGGTTACATCGACCGAACAAAAGTTGCAGTGGGTGGACACTCGTACGGAGCATTCATGACGGCAAATCTTTTAACGCATTCGAAAGATTACGCTTGTGGAATCGCTAGAAGTGGCGCGTACAATAGAACATTAACTCCATTTGGATTTCAGAGTGAGCAGCGCAATTATTGGGATGTACCAGAAATCTACAATACAATGTCACCGTTTATGCATGCTGACAAAATGAAAACTCCGATGTTGTTGATCCATGGTGAAGCAGATAACAATCCTGGAACTTTCACATTGCAGACGGAAAGATATTTCCAAGCGTTGAAAAATTTAGGAGCACCAGTTAGAATGGTTCTTTTACCTAAAGAATCTCATGGCTACGCAGCAAAAGAAAATGTTTTGCATACGTTGTGGGAACAAGATCAATTTTTAGAAAAATGTTTAAAGAACAAATAGTATTAGAAGCCTTCCAAATCGGAAGGCTTTTTTTATCTTCTTCTAAACAGAAATGTATAATTAAAGTGGAAAGGAGTGTTCCTGAAAGAAGCCTAATAGTAGTATTGTTCATAACTAACTCAAATATCAGAAACAAATACAATTTAACATAATATAAATTATAGGCATTTTATAATAGATGTGTTTGTAAGGAGATTTTATTATAAATGGTTTTATATGCAATAATTGTATACGATTTCTATAATAATCCATTAGTTGTTCGTGTAGCAAGGAACTCTCAGAGTTTTACATTTGATCTTATACAGACTTTAACTGTTAATTTATATTTAAAAATTCAATATCAGTTTCCTGTTTAGACATTGTGGTAAATTATTAAAATTTAAATTTAAGTAAAGGTTGGATATTTACCTGACTCTGTTCCGAAGCACAATCTGGAAATCAAATTTAAAATAATTATGTCCGATCTTACTCAATGAAAAATCTGAAATATATTCACTAAATTTAAAGTTCAAATATTATTTTATTCTGTTATGAAAAAAATCCTTTTTATAGTTCTTATAATTTCACTCGCGGTGAGTTGTGACAAAAATTCCACGGAAACTTCATCTACAAACCAAACGATTGATTCCCTAGTTATAATTCCAGAAAGCAATGAACCAATTGAATCTTCTTCGCTGCAAACCTGCTATTTAGAAGCCATTAACAAAGATTCAGTCTTCATAACTTTAGAAGATAACTTAGGAACGATTACCGGAAAAGTGCGTTATAAAAACTTTGAGAAAGACAGTTCTTCTGGAGATTTAATTGGGAACCAAAATGGCGATACTTTGCGTCTGGTTTATAATTTTGAATCAGAAGGTGTTATGTCTGAACGTGAAATCTATTTTTTGAAAAAAGATGGTAATCTGGTAGAAGGTATTGGGGAACATAAAGTCGAAGGAATCAAATCTACCTATTCAAATCGCTCAGAGCTAAAATATGACGGACACGTTTTAAAACAAGTTGACTGTACTGATTTTGAGAAAAATATGAAGTCGAAATAAAATTAATTTAGATCGAAAAACGATCGTCTTAAACCAAACAATATCAGCGTTTTAGTATATTTCAAAATATAAAAATTACCTTTAGAAAAACAATATTATATGTCTTATTATCCCTTAAATTCTATTCCGGATTATTACGGAATCGACAGTTTACTTACTGAGGAGCATTTGCTTATTCGTCAATCTGTGCGCGATTGGGTCGAAAGTTTTGTGATGCCTAAAATTGATGAAGCAGCACAAAATCATACTGACATTCCAAATTTAATGAAAGAATTAGGAAACATTGGCGCGCTCGGTCCTTATATTCCCGAAGAATACGGAGGTTCTGGCTTAGATCAAATTTCTTATGGAATTATTATGCAAGAATTAGAGCGAGGTGATTCTGCCATTCGGTCTGCGGCTTCGGTGCAAAGTTCTTTGGTGATGTTTCCGATTTATGAGTACGGTTCTGAAGAACAAAAGAAGAAATTTCTTCCACAGTTAGCAAGCGGTGATATGACTGGCGCTTTCGGTTTAACCGAACCCAATCATGGTTCTGATCCAAGTGCTATGGAAAGTAATTTCGTAGATAAGGGAGATCATTATTTGTTGAACGGCGCAAAGATGTGGATTACGAATGCACCGGTTTGTGACATCGCGGTAATATGGGCAAAAAATGAAGAAGGAAAAGTTCAAGGCTTGATTGTCGAAAGAGCGTTTGATGGATTTACGACACCAACAACTCATAACAAATGGTCACTCCGTGCTTCGAAAACTGGCGAATTGGTTTTTGATAATGTAAAAGTTCCGAAAGAAAACTTATTGCCGAAAGTTACCGGTTTAAAAGGACCTTTATCTTGCCTTAATTCTGCTCGATACGGAATTTCCTGGGGCGTAATCGGTGCCGCTATCGACTGTTATTGTACTTCGGTTCAATATGCAAAAGAAAGAATGCAGTTTGGGAAACCAATCGCGTCTTTTCAATTGCAACAGAAAAAATTAGCGGAGTTTTTAACCGAAATTACAAAAGCACAACTACTCTGCCTTCAGTTAGGAAACTTGAAAAACGATCATAAAGCAACGCCGGCTCAGATTTCTATGGCAAAACGAAATAATGTAAAAATGGCAATCGATATCGCGAGAGAATCTAGACAGATTCTTGGTGGAATGGGAATTATGGGAGAATTCCCGATGATGCGCCACGCTGCAAATTTAGAATCCGTCATTACTTATGAAGGAACGCACGATATTCACTTGCTGATAACCGGCATGGATATTACCGGAATTAACGCTTTCGGATAACAAAACTTAAACCTTCAAGAATTTTAAACTTGAAGGTTTTTTTACCAAGTTTGTTTCACTTCTTCTATAAAATCACTTGCAGGATTTAGGATTTCCAAAATCACATTCTTAATCCATTTCATCGGCTGAACTAATGCATGATTATCGATTTCTTCTGCACCATAAATCTGTAAATTTTGGACTCCTTTGTTGGCTTCAGCAAAACTCCAGATTCCACATTCTACGAAATTGTCTGGGAACTTAGTGTCGTTCAAGACTGCGTAAGCGTATACACATAATTGCATGGCTTGTTTGTAATCATCTCTGAAAAATAATTGCTCTTGCTTTTCTGCGTCTTCTTCTTTTTGGACTTCTTTAATGATAAGATTTTTCGTCTTCGCTGTTTTATAATCGATGATTCTTAACTTTCCATTCAGTCGATCAATTCGGTCGATGAATCCGTAAAAAGAAACTTTATCTGTTTTCCCATCATCCAGATAGTAATCAACATTTTCAAAATTTCCTTCAACGCTTAAAATTTCTAAAGTATTTCCATCCGCAAGTAATTTTCGGTCAACTTCTAAAATAGTGCGCACTACCCTTTCCGCAATCGATTTATGAATATAATTCATTCCTTTATCGTAGAAATCAGTTTGGTGGTTCAGTTTAATGATCGCTTGATTCATCACTTCAACCAATTGTTGATTTGTAAGATCTAAATCATTTACAGATAGGTTTTTACCAAGGTGTTTCTCATAAATTAATTGAAGAGCATAATGCACTAGATTTCCGTAACTTCTTTGTGAAAGTTCTTCTTCCATCTCGCTCGTTTCTCGCGTCCCTAATATTTTCGTCAGATAAAAATCTACTGGATTATAGATGAAGGAAGTAAGATGCGAAGCTGAAATTCTTTTTTTCCATTCCTCAAGTTTCAATAAAACCGACGACGTTTTTTCAATTTGTATGAATTGTTTATTGATCGGTTCTGAAGAGTTTTCAATAATAATATGCTCTAATTCGTGATGCTTATCCTCAATTTCGATTTGCGTAATAAACCTGCTTTTCTCGCCCGTATTTACGCCAGAACTCAAAGCATTAAATAGTAAATGAACATTTTTTGAATCCTGTAACAGCCGATAAAAATGATAAGCATAAATACTGTCATTTTCTAAAAAAGTATGTAAATCAAAATGCTGCCGAACATCAAAAGGAAGATAAGTATTTTGGGAATTTCCAAGCGGAAGTTTACCTTCATTTGTGGAGAGTAAAATAATATTTTCAAAGTTCAAAAGACGTGTTTCCAAAAGCCCCATAACTTGTAAGCCTTGCAAAGGTTCTCCTTGAAAATCAATTGTTTCTGAATTCACTAACTGATTGATTAAAACCTCTAGCGTTTCCATTTTAATTTCAAATGAATACGGTGTCAACTGATTTTTAATAATTTTAAAACTCTTTTCAAAATGCGAAATATTTTCGTATAAAATATCATCTAAATCCCTGAATTTTAACCGATAACAATACGAAATCAACTCGTCAATAAATTGTTTAACAGACAATGGTTTTTCAAATAAATTGAAATAGGAAAGTCCACCTAAAAATTCTTTAAACTGTTTTTTCGCAATATAAACAATATTCCGTTCTTCAATTTTTACTTTAAAGTCTGAAATAACTTGCTGATCAATTTCTTCATTCGGAAGTTCTTCTAAAACTGATAAAACATCATTGTAATAGTATGAAGAATCTTTTTTCTCCAGTTGTTTTTGAAGATAGAATAATTGTTTCATCGCATTGCTAAACCCAAGATTCTTTAACGGAAATCCCATTGTAATGTTCAGCCGTTCTACACTACTCATTGCATCTAGACACGTTGGAAGTAAATTTTCATCTAATAAAACAACAGCAGTCTGCGTTAAATTTTCATGTCCAATTTCTTCAAAAATTTCGGGCAGTACTTTGGCTTGCGTTATATTTCCAGAAACCTCGTAAACTTTGATGTTTTTTGGTTGTGCAAAATCATTTTCAAGCCAGTTAAAATTTCGACTTTCATTAAACTCTTTCCACGTTCTAATATCTCTTAAAAATTTCCCCGCTTCTTGCCGAGTATCATTTATATAGTATTCATCAGCCTGGAAAAAACATTGCGCTTTGTCCCACTGCATTAAATTTCGAACAAGTTTCTCTTCTACCGGCGTAAAAGCATTAAAACCACAAAAAACAAATTGGTCCGACGTATTTTGAGCATATTCTCCAATTTTACTTTTAGCAGTTTCATGGATCATTCCAGACGTCGCCCAGTTTTTTTCGTTTAGTTTTTGTTTCAATAAGGGTAAAAACACATTCATCTTCTGCCAGAAATTGAGGAATTTCTTAAGCGGACGATCTTCTGCCCCACCTAAGTTTTCTGACCAATTTTTAATACGTTCTTCATCAAACATATATTCTAAAACCGCTTTATCAGAATCTGAAAATTTTAAAATATCATCCCAATCCTTTAATATCGTAGGAAACCATTTTAGAAAATTCGCAAAATCTTCCGAGGGATGAATTTCGCGATAAACTTCAAACGCAAAAAGCCATAAAGAAATTCCTTGAACTAGCTGTTTATCCGAAAGTTCTATGATTAAATCTTCCACTGTAAAAAAGTTAGGAAGCATGCCAGAATATTGCTTTTCCTGCAGGATTTTTTTGATGAAAACGACAGGTCTTTTTCCGGGCAGAATAATATTAAAAGTAGATAAATCCTGATCTTGATGTAAAAGTTCAGTGATGATTTTATTGAGAAACTTCATGATATGCTAGAGTATGTAAAAACTTATTTAGAATATTTGGGAAGAGGAAAAATAGGGAATTTCCCACAAAAAAACATCAAGAATAATAGTATTTTTGATGTTTTAAATTATTGGTGGTTAAAATTGGTTAGTTATCGCACGGTGATCGTCCGTTCAATCCAAACGTTCTCGCCCGCTGCGTTTTTTCCTTTACAAAACTTAAATAGATAATTACCACTCTCGTGCGGGATCAGGAATTGATTTAAAATTATACACTAAGAGAATCAAAGATTTAACTATGAATTAAAGTTTCCTTTAGATAAATATACTACTTTTTTGGTTTCGAAAAACTCTCCCTCGAAATAATCTTTGAGATCGAAAATTTTGGCTTTTAAACCAGCGAGTTCTTCACCCAAATCGCCTCCTTTTAAGTAGAGCACTCCGTTATGTTTAGAATTTATTTGTTCTTTTAAAAATTTACCCTTTAACCAACGCAGAAAAACCGGCATTTGCGTTACCGCTCGGCTAACTACAAAGTGAAATTGATCTTTTACATTTTCGGCTCTTTCATGAATAGCGGTTACATTTTCTAAACCAATTGCAGCAGCAATTTCTTTCACGACCGTTATTTTTTTCCCAATGGAATCAATCAAAGTAAAGTGAACTTCTGGAAATAAAATAGCCAAAGGAATCCCAGGAAAACCACCTCCAGTTCCTATATCTAAAACTTTGGTATCTGGAGCAAATTCCATTATTTTCGCAATCCCAAGAGAATGCAAAATATGTTTTTCATACAACGAATCTACATCTTTACGAGAAATTACATTTATTTTCTCATTCCATTCTTTGTATAATTCTTCTAGGTCAGCAAACTGTTTTTTTTGCTTTTCAGTAATATTCGGAAAGTACTTTTCTATCAATTCTACAGGCATATTCGGGCAAATTTTTACAAAAGTAAAGAAAGGTTTTCACAATGATTTGATTTTGGAAGTCCAAACTAAAAAATTATCTTTGATTTACTTAAATTTAAATATGGAAAAATATTCTGACCGCCTGAATCGACTGAGTTTTTCGCAGACTTTTGTGATGAGCAATAAAGTGCGGGAAATGAAAGCACAAGGAATAGATGTCATCAGTTTAACCTTAGGCGAACCAGATTTTGATGTTCCGGTAGATATTAAAGAAGCAGCATTGGCGGCGATTGATAATAATTTTAGCCACTACTCGCCTGTACCGGGATTTTTGGATTTAAGAGAAGCCATCTGCGGTAAATTAAAAAGAGACAATCAGCTAGAATATAATCCTTCCCAAATTTGTGTCTCAAATGGCGCAAAACAAGCAATTTTGAATGTTCTTGCGTCGATTATCAATACGGGTGATGAAGTTATTTTACCTGCTCCATATTGGGTCAGTTATGATGAAATGGTCAAAATGATGGATGGAACATCGGTATTTGTAAATACTTCGATTGAAACGGAATTCAAAATGACTGCTGCACAACTTGAAAAAGCCATAACACCAAAGACGAAGGCGTTGTTGTATAGTTCACCTTGCAATCCGTCTGGCAGTTATTATACTTATGAAGAATTAGAAGCGATCGCAAATGTAATTGCTAAATATCCGCAGATCACTATTATTTCTGATGAGATTTACGAATATATTAACTATGAAGGAAAACATACTTCCATCGCAGAATTTCCACAAGTTTATGAACAGACCGCGGTAATCAATGGAATGTCAAAAGGGTTCGCGATGACCGGCTGGAGAATTGGCTACTCCGCCTGTCCGACTTGGCTAGCAAAAGCGTGTGAAAAGATTCAAGGACAAATGACGAGTGGTGCCAATACGATGGCTCAAAAAGCATCGGTTACTGCATTACAAACTGATCCAAGTGAATATTATTTTATGATTGATGAATTCAAAAAGCGCAGAGATTTGGTTTATTCTTTAATGAAAGAGATTCCTGGATTTAAAGTCAATTATCCGAAAGCAGCATTTTACTTTTTCCCTGATATTTCCTTCTACATCGGCAAAGAAATTAATGGTAAGAGTATAAACAATGCAGATACATTTGCAATGTTATTGCTCGAAAACGCACATGTAGGAACAGTTGGCGGAGTATCGTTTGGTAATCCAAATTGTCTGCGGTTCTCGTATGCAGCGTCAGAAAAAGATTTAATAGAAGCAATGAAACGGATTCGTAAATATTTGGAGAACGCAGAAATTGAGTAAAAGTTAAGACGCAAAAAAGCCGGTTTGAAAATTTCAAACCGGCTTTTTATATTTAAGAAAATATTAAAATTTAATAATATCTTTCATTTTTTCGTTTTCTTCGTTTACCAAATCATCGTCAACTAAAATTTTACCAGAATGTTCATCGATAATGATTTTTTTACGTTGTGCAATTTCCATTTGTTTTTGCGGAGGAAGGGTAAAGAAAGATCCTTTTGGAGCACCTCTTTCAAGACCTACTACGGCTAAACCTGTTGGCGAATTCGTACGGATTCTATGGTAAGAAGCCAATAATCTTTCGTCAATATTTTTTGCGAATTCAGCAGATTTTCCGATTAAAAAATCTTCTTCTTTCTGCGTTTCAGAAACAAGATTTTCAAGTTCTTCTTTCTTAAATTTAAGGTGATTTTTTAAATCGACGATTTTAGCATTTAACTCTTCTAGAGTTTCATTCTTATGTCCGATTTTTGCCCCAAATTCATTGATTCTTTTCTCTGAAAGTTGAATTTCCAATTCCTGATATTCGATCTCTTTATCTAAAGATTCAAACTCCTTATTATTTCTAACGTTATCTTGCTGAGTCTTATATTTATCAATCAAAGATTTTGCGTGATTAATCACCTCATTCTTTGTGTTGATTTCGTCATTCTGCGCTTTAATCTCACTCTGAAATTTCTCTGATCTTTTGTCCAATCCTTCGATTTCGATTTCTAAATCTTCAACTTCAATTGGCAATTCGCCTCTTGTACTACGGATTTCGTCTAATCTTGAATCGATAATTTGTAGATCGTAAAGTGCTCTTAATTTGTCTTCGACGGCGATTTCTACTGTTTTTTTAGCCATATTTTATAAAAAATAGTTTACAGGGTTGGTTTTCTCAGTGGATTTTGAGACTGCAAAGGTAGTGAATTTTTGTGATAATAACTCAACTAAATGCTCAGTAACAAATTGTTCTGATTCAAAATGACCAATGTCGCAGAGCAACATTTGACCTTCTGCTTCGAAAAAATCATGGTATTTTAGATCGCCGGTTAAATAAGCATCGCATTCTTTTGAAAGTGCGGCACCTATTCCACTTGCGCCACTACCGCCCAAAACTCCAATCTTTTTAATTTTCTTATTTAACAAATCAGAATGACGGATAACCTTTAAATTGAAAGTTCTTTTTACTAAAGTTAAAAATTGGTTTTCATCTAATTCTTCTTCTAAATCGCCAAATCTTCCTAAACCTAAATACTGATTTTCGTTTTCCAGAGTGATTATTTGATAACCAACTTCTTCATAAGGATGCGAAGATCTCATGGCTTGAATAATCTGCTCTTTTTTATAACTTTCAAAAATAACAGAAATCATCACTTCTTCCGAACTTTCTCTTTCATTGATTTTTCCTGAAAACGGATTTGATCCTGAAATAGGTCTGAACGTTCCAGTTCCCTTTACAGAAAAACTGCACTCATCATAAAAACCAATATTTCCTGCGCCAACTTTAAATAGAGCAGATTTTACTTTCTCAGCAAAATCGACAGGTGCATAAAACTCTAATTTCAGTAAACTGTTCATTTTGGGCATTAAAATTTGCTGATTTTTTAAACCCAATTTTTTACAAATTTTATAATTAACTCCGAAGTAATCGTTATCAAAAGCAGTGTGTATTGCGTAAATCGCTATTTGATTTTCTATCGCTTTTATTACGGATTTTTCAACATAATTTTTTCCCGTTATAGACTTTAATCCAGAAAAAATAATAGGATGAAAAGACACAATAAAATTGATATTTTTAGAAATTGCTTCATCTATAACAACTTCCAAAGCATCGTGACAAACCAAAATTCCTGTAACTTCTCTTTCTAAATTGCCGCATAGTAAACCAACATTGTCATAATCTTCTGCTTGCGAAAGTGGAATCAAATTTTGTAGGTCCCGAATAACTTGGTTTACTGTCATTTTACTATGTTTGTAACGAATTTAAGAATTAATATTTAATAAGACCGCTGGACCTAATGGAGAGAGAACACAATTTCATGCCTGAGCGTGTACGCTGGAAAAGAAAATTATTCCGGATTATCTTCAAATCGGATACTAAACTTGGGAAACTGTTTGACATCTTTCTACTGGTACTTATTGTATTAAGTACGTTCATTGTTATGATGGAAAGTGTCAGTATTTTTGATGCTCAACTTCATAGAGTCTTTTTAATCGTTGAAATAGTCATTACCGCATTCTTTACGGTAGAATATATTTTAAGAATTATGACGATTAAAAACAAAAAAGATTACATTTTTAGTTTTTTTGGGATCATTGATTTCTTGGCAATTCTACCTTTTTACTTAAGTTTATTCATTCCAATTACCAAGTATTTCCTTATCATAAGAATGTTGAGAATGTTGAGGATTTTCAGAATATTGAATTTAATGGATTTCATGAACGATGGCTTTTTCATCATTCGAGCTTTGAAAAATAGTTCACGAAAAATATACATTTTCTTATTATTTCTAATGCTTTTCTCTATAATCGTAGGTTCTATGATGTTTATGGTAGAAGGTCACCGCGAAGGTTTTGAAAGTATTCCGCAAAGCATTTATTGGGCAGTCGTTACGGTTACAACCGTAGGTTACGGAGATGTTTCTCCGGGAACACCTTTGGGTAAATTTCTTTCGGTATTATTAATGTTGGCGGGTTATTCTATCATCGCTGTTCCCACCGGAATCGTAACTGCGGAAATGCGGAATAAGCGACAAGAGATCGGTAAAGTGTGTGATCGTTGCGGAAATGGAGATATCGATGATGACTCGAGATTTTGCAAAATTTGCGGTGAGAAAATAGTATAAAAAAAAGGTGCATTTATAATGCACCTTTCTTCTTCTCAATCATCTGCGATTTTTCGTTTGTGTTTTTTTGTGTAATCGGCTTCTTAGTAAAAATTCATCATTTGTGTCTAGATGTGGTTATTAGTTCTTACCGATTTTAATTCAGATTGAGTTTCAATTTTTAGAAAAAATTAAATTGTTCGTCCTAACTTTCGGAAGTAACTAAATGACCGTTAAATCTTGTGTAGAGTAGAATTGCACCATTGTTCTTATTTTTTCTACTACAAATGTAAGCGTATTATACTTCAAGTTCTAGAGTGAATTAACCCTTTTTTACTAATTACGTAAAATAAATAGTTAATAGTTATTACTTTCACTTTTCAATTTAACTAAAGTCTTTGGCGCAACTGGACTAATTTGTCTACTTAATATTACCGAGACCTGATTAATTTCCGCTAAAAGTTATACTTAAAAAAAAGAAACACCTCAAAATTTTGAGGTGTTTCTTGTACTCTAACTTCTAAAAAATAGAAGGAAATTATTATTTTATTTAGCGTTCACTTTCACTAACTGAACATCAAAAATTAACCAAGCATTAGGTGGAATAATTCCTCCTGCGCCATTTGCGCCATATCCTAGTTCGCTAGGAATTAATAAAGTGGCAGATTCTCCTTCTTTTAATAAAAGAATTCCTTCGTCCCAACCTTTAATTACTTGTCCTACTCCAATTGCGATTTCGATCGGTTCATTTCTTTTGAATGACGAATCGAACTCGGTTCCATCAACTAACTTACCGGCATAATGTACAGAAACGTTATCTCCAACGTTTGCTTTTTGACCATCCGTAGTTTCTGTGATTTTATAATATAAACCAGAAGGTGTCGATTGCATACCTTCTTTTAAGTCATCAACTAATTTTTGTTGATTTGCCCCAAACTCTTCTGCTTTCTTTTTTTTATCTAATTCGATCTTATCTAAAATCGCTTTATTATTTTCCTTTATTTTCCCTTTTCCTTCAGAGAAGATTTTAGCGGCATCGTACTTTTTGTACTCATCACCTTTGCTGAAAATGGAAACTTTTTCTAAAACAACGTCGGTTTTAGGTTTGTCTTGTGCTCCTTTTTCAACGTTCGCAATGGTATCAACAGTATCCATTCCATTAACTACTTCGCCAAAAATGGTGTGTTTACCATTTAACCAAGGCGTAGCGATTTCCGTAATAAAAAATTGAGAACCATTGGTATTCGGTCCAGAATTCGCCATTGACAAAATACCTTTTCCGGTATGTTGCAAATCGTTCTTTTCGTCATCAAACTTATAACCAGGATCTCCCATTCCGGTCCCTTTGGGATCTCCACCTTGAATCATAAAATCTTTGATTATCCGGTGAAAAATAGTACCATCATAGAAAGGAACTCCTTTTCCTTTCGAACTATTATCAATTTTGCCTTCTGCTAAACCAACGAAATTTGCAACTGTAACTGGTGCTTTTTCATCTTCTAATTTAACGATCATATTTCCTTTTGATGTTTGGAAATTGGCATAAAGGCCATCTTTAAGACCTGCGTAAGTTTCTTTGTCTACGTTCATTTTTTTATAAATTGGGGTGCAACTTGTTAGTAAAATCGCTGCTAGTGCGATTAATAAATTTCTTTTTATCATAAATAGAGGTCGTTTATTTTAATTTCAGTTTAATAATTAACGGCATATCGTTTGGGATTCTATCTTCGTCACCGTAAGTACCAAAACCTAAAGCAGATGGAATCAGTAGAATAACTTCTTGACCTTTTTCCATTTGTCGAACTGCATCTTCTATAGGTTTTAATTCTGCTATTTTTCCTAAAGTAACCTCGTTTTTTTCTACAGGATTATCATATAATTTAACCCAATTGAAATCATATATATCATATTCATAAGAAACGACTTCTCCATTTAATCTTCTGGGCTGATCTAGAAGTTCTTTATTAGTCCAATAATTTAAACTCATCGAATAATACGGCTCCGGTTGAGTTTTAATCCATTCTTCAATCTGGGATCTTTCTATTAAATTAAGATTTTTAGATCTATTTTTCGAAACCGCTAAATCACTCTCGCTTAAAATTCCACCAACTGGCGGATGAATCGGCGCATGCTTGGCACAACCTATTAAAATAAGACCGAAAAATAAAATAATTTTATTCATAAAAACTTCTACAAAATTAAGCATTTAGAATCAAATTATAAAACGAAAAACCGAGAACAATATTCTCGGTTGTATAAATTAACATTGAAAAAATGTAAATTATTTATAAGTTGCTCTTGTCAATTAAAACTCTCCAACCAAAAGGATCATCTGTAATATTCGTTTGAATATCCACTAAATCTTTTTGAAGGGTTAAGGCAAAACTTTCTTCCAAAGGTAATTGTGGTAAGTCAAGTTTTTCACCTTCATATCCAATCGCTTTAAAAACAGATGTTACGACCGCAGTACCAACTCCCCAAACTTCTTTTAGTTCTCCATTTTTATGAGCCTCTACAACAGTTTTTACAGAAATAGGTTCTATTTTAATATCAATACCGCGTTTTTTTGCTAATTGAATAAAACTATCTCTGGTAACGCCATCTAATATTTTCTCAGACGTAGGCGGCGTATAAATCGTATCATTAATTCTAACAAATACATTCATTGTTCCACTTTCTTCAATATACTCATGGGTAGAATCATCTGTCCAAATAATTTGCTCGTAACCTTCATCATTAGCCAATTTGGTTGGATAGAAAGAAGCGGCATAATTACCGGCTGCTTTTGCAAAACCTACTCCACCGCTCGCCGCCCTAGAATAGTAATCACTAAACTTTACGGCCACTGGTGCTGAATAATAACTTTTTGCGGGAGTTGCTACAATTGCAAACATGTATTTATTAGCAATCCTCGCTTTTAAGGCTTCTTCCGTTGCGAAAATCACCGGACGAATATATAATGAATTTCCCTCACCATAAGGAACCCAATCTCTGTCGATATCAACCAGAGCCTTTAATCCATCTAAAAATACTTCTGAAGGAATTTCTGGCATCGCCAAACGACTTGCAGATTTATTCATTCTTGCAAAATTCATGTCTGCTCTAAAAATAAAAACTTGATCATCTTTATCTTTGTACGCTTTCATCCCTTCAAAACAAGCCTGTCCGTAATTGACAGCCATCATCGCAGGAGAAAAAGGAAGCGGACCGTAAGGCATTACTTTAACATCACCCCATTTTCCATCTTCATACTCACAGATAACCATGTGATCGCTGAACATATTTCCAAAAGAAAAATTCTGGGGATCAAATTGTGAAATTCTCGGATTAGTAGATTTTTGAATTATCATATTTTACTTTTTTTTTGATGTTCTACAAATTTATAATAATTTTTCAAATATCAAAATATTAAATTAATTTTGGAAAAAATTAGGATGAAAAGAGAAATTAAAACCACTTCTGATGGTAGCAAAACATTATATATCAGCGAACTAAATGAAAACTATCATTCGCACCACGGAGCGTACCAAGAAGCGCAACATGTGTTTATCGATAATGGATTAAAAATGATTTATGATTCTGAAATAAACATTTTAGAACTAGGATTTGGAACAGGTCTTAATCTTTTAGTTACAATTAATGAATTTTTGAAAACTGATAAATATCATATAATTCATTATTTCACTTTAGAAAAATATCCAATAAATAATGAAGAAGTCAATGCGTTAGATTACGGATCTTTTTTTATAAATAAAGAGATATCAGCGATTTATCAAAAAATCCACTTATTAAAATGGAATGAAACCGTAGAAATAGTTCCGCAGTTTTTTTTTACTAAATTTCAATGTGATTTTTTTGAAATTAATAAACTCAACTTACCACCAATTGATTTGGTGTACTATGATTGCTTCGGCGCTAGGGTTCAACCCGATTTATGGGAACAACCTATTTTTGAAATCGTTGCTGGTGCAATGAAGAAAGGTGGACTTTTAACAACCTATTCTTCTAAAGGAAGCGTCAGACGAATTTTGAAAGAACTTAATTTTAACGTAGAAAAAAAAGCCGGACCGCCCGGTAAAAGAGAAATGATCAACGCGATTAAATTATAAATCTTGCTCTAAAATTCCTAACTTTGATTCTGTTTCAAATATAACATTAAGGAAATGATGATAAATAAGATTAATGTAAGAGTTTATGCTGCAATCATAAAAGATAGAAAAGTTCTGGCCTTGCATGAAGAATATGCTGGCGAGCATCTGATTAAACTTCCTGGTGGAGGATTAGAATTTGGCGAAGGCGTTATGGAATGCTTGCAGAGAGAATTAGAAGAAGAATTGAATCTAACGGTAAAAAATGTACAGCATTTATATACGCAGGAAGATTTTCTAATTTCAAAATTTAGAAAAGATGAGCAATTATTAACGATCTATTATCTGGCGGAAATTGAAGATGAAAACAAATTGCTAATTATGGATCCGTGTATCGAAAAAATAGAATGGGTTTCCTTCGATGCTGAAGAAAACCCATTTCAATTACCGATTGATAAAATAGTTTTTGATATTTTAAAACATAAATTTTTATAAAATATCGTTCAATAATTTTGCTAATCTCAAACCGCCATATAACAATTGACGCTCAACCAACGGTTGAAATTTGTAATTATAAGCATAAGAATATGAGCCATCTGCTAGTGTATTAGCATATATTCTATTCGCAGCACGATGACTATCAAATAGCCAATCTTCTAAGGTTCCCGCTTGAATCATTTTCACTTCTTCTTTCGATTTTACATCTAAAACCCTCGCGTATTCTGTATAACTATACTTTTCAGAATCCACCATTTTTGAATCCCATAACGAATGAAGATTAGTTGGTGCACCAAAATAATTTAGTTTGATTTTGTTTCCGCCCAAATCCTCTAGGCGCCCGATGTGCATAGGCTGCGCAGAATCTCCAATCAAATGAACGACAAATCTCAAGGCAATTTCACGATCTTGAGGACTTGTTTTTTTATCTTTAATTTGCTCAGAAAGTAATTTAATTTGCGTGTAAATGTTGGTCCCTTCTTGAGCATTTAAACTGTTTTTAAAATCACTGATATTCGACTGAGGACTAACATTTACATAATGCCAACGCTCCGTTGGTTTCCAAACTCCAGTCGTATCTGACTTGATGCTATCCGGCCAATTCGCCCAATAGGCTAACTTCTGAGTTCCAATTATTTTCTTTAAACTTCTTTTAGATTTTGCAGATAAATTGTTTTCAGCAATTTCTGCAATCACTCGGTGGCCTGTAGTTCCCCATGAATAACCAAAATTAAAACTTAGTAAAGCCACAAGCACTACAGAATTCTGTAAGATTTTCCTCATATTATTTTTTATTTTTAAAAGTTAAATAGCCGGGATAAGGTTGCAAATATCCGCTATTCCAATTACTCTGCAAAAGAGATTCTAAAAATTCATCAGTTCTATCGACATGGGGATTGTAAGGCTCCTTTAATTGTACATCAGCAACGTTGCCTTTTACATTCCACCAAAAGGCACTCCAGCCGCCACGTAATTCTTTCACAATTTCAAACACTGTTTTACCAGTCGCTCTATTCATTAATTTTGCAAAAACCCTTCCTTCAGTAGTGGTTAAATCTCGCAACTGCAATTCATACTGATTGGCCAAATCTTTCTGGCGGTCACTAACATATTTTCTTTTTGATTCCTTATCTAGATTTGCCATTTCTTCTTGAATATCTTCATATTGTTCTAGAGCAGTTACAAAAAGCGGATAAACACGATTCAATTTCTTGTTGAGAAAATAGTAGTAATTCTGATCGAGTTGATTGTTGAATTTGGGTTTGTTTTTTAAAATGAGTTCGTCTAATACGATTACATTTTCTCCCTCTATTTCATATACTCTTGCCTTTTGTTGTTGATCGTAATAGTATTTATTTCCAAATTCGTCGGTCTTAAGAAGTTCTGGTGGATATTCCGAGACTGGTTTTAACATTAAAGTTTCGTACTGCGCGTTCGCTTGAAGTCCGAAAAACAAAAGAATTAGTAAGAGCAGTTTATTTAATTTCATTATTTTTACGTTCTAATAAATCAAAATTTACTCTAACAAAATTCATTCCCTTTCCATGAAATTTGAAAACGAATCACTACAATTTTTAGAAACCTATTTAAACACGGCCTCGCCCACTGGATACGAACGAAATGGCCAGAAAATATGGATGGATTATTTGAAACCTTACGTCGATCAAATAGAAGTTGACCACTATGGAACTTGCTACGGCATTATTAATCCAGATGCAGAATTTCGCGTAGTTATAGAAGCACATGCCGACGAGATATCTTGGTATGTAAACTACATTACCGATGAAGGGCTTATCTATGTCATCAGAAATGGAGGATCAGATCAAATGATCGCTCCTTCAAAAGTAGTTCATCTTCACGGTGAGAAAGGTGTTGTAAAAGGTGTTTTTGGCTGGCCAGCTATCCATACAAGAGGTGTAAACTCTGATGAACCAGTTCCTAAACTAGAAAATATTTTTATCGATTGCGGCGCTTCAAACAAAAAAGAAGTCGAAGAACTGGGGATTTTTGTAGGTACCATGATTACATACCCGGATGAGTTCTTTCAACTTAATGATAAATATTTTGTGTCACGTGCGTTAGACAATAGGATTGGTGGATTTATGATCGCAGAAGTCGCTCGGCTTTTAAAAAAGAATAATCAAACTCTTCCTTTCGGCTTATATATTACCAACTCAGTTCAGGAAGAAGTTGGTTTGTACGGAGCAGATATGATTGCCGATACCATTAAACCAAACATTGCAATTATTACCGATGTTACGCACGACACTTCTACGCCGATGATTGAAAAGAAAAAAGAAGGTGATCAAAAATGTGGAGACGGTCCAGTGATTTTTTTCGCGCCCAGTGTTCATCATAACATTCGTGAGTTAATTGTAAAAACGGCAAAAGAAAAAGAAATTCCTTTTCAGCGAGCGGCAGCGAGCAGAGCAACTGGAACAGATACTGATGCTTTTGCGCATTCGAACGGTGGAGTTCCATCTGCTTTAATCTCTCTTCCCTTGCGTTACATGCACACGACTGTCGAAATGGTTGCCAAAGAAGATGTAGCAAACGTCATTCAATTAATTTATGAAACGTTGCTGAAAATTGAGCCAAATATAAACTTAAAGTATCATTAATTTTAAAGGAAATTAAAACGTAAACAGTAGAAATGAAAACAAAATTAATTTCACCCTCATTGCTTTCAGCAGATTTTGGAAATCTACAACGAGATATTGAAATGCTAAATGAATCGCAGGCAGATTGGCTTCATGTAGATGTGATGGACGGGAGATTCGTACCGAATATTTCGTTTGGTTTTCCGGTGATGAAAACAGTTAAACAACATGCGACCAAGTTTGTTGATGTTCATTTAATGATTGTAGAGCCAGAAAAATATGTAGAAGAGTTTATTGAAAATGGCGCAGATCTGGTTTCCATTCATTATGAAACCTGCGTTCATTTGCACAGAACAATTAAATTGATTCAAGACAAAGGCGCTAAAGCGGGCGTAGTTTTAAATCCAGCAACACCAGTTTTATTATTAGAAGATATTATTGCAGATGTGGATTTAGTTCTATTAATGAGTGTTAATCCAGGTTTCGGTGGACAGAAATTTATCCAGAACACGTATCGAAAAATTTCAGAAACGAAAGATTTAATATTATCCAATAATTCGACTGCACTTATTCAAGTTGATGGTGGCGTGAATCTGGAAAATTCTACCAAACTTTTTGACGCTGGCGCAGATGTTCTCGTTGCAGGGAATGCTGTCTTCTCTTCTGAAGATCCAGCAAGAACCATTGAACTTTTAAAATTGTAAATAGATAATTCACATTACAATCTAAATAAGAAACCCTTTCAACTATTAAATTGAAAGGGTTTTATTTTTAAAATATAGTAAATTATATTTCTAGAAAATCTCTCTGCCAGCAAAATGGAAATTGCCTTCTATCATCGCATTCTCATCTGAATCTGAACCATGAACAGCATTCTCGCCTAAACTTCTAGCAAACATTTTTCTTAAAGTTCCCTCCGCTGCATCTGCAGGATTGGTTGCTCCAATTAATGTTCTAAAATCTTCTACCGCATTATCTTTTTCTAAAATGGCCGCAACGATCGGTCCTGAACTCATGAAGTCTACTAATTCACCATAGAAAGGTCTTTCTGCGTGAACATCATAGAATTTTTTCGCATCTGCATTGGTAAGTTGGGTCAATTTTAAAGCTTTCACTTTAAATCCAGCCTCCGTAATTTTTCCTAAAATAGCACCGATGTGTCCGTCTGCAACAGCATCTGGCTTAATCATAGTGAATGTAATGTTACCTGACATATATCTTGTTTTATTGTGGCGCAAAAATACAAAATTCTTTTCTATATTTGTATTGAAAATTCTCACAGAAAATAGCCAGATTTATTTGGCATGGAAGTTGTAAATTTATTTGCGATTCTCAATTTAATTTGAGTTTTCATGGTTATTAGTTTTTACCCAGCCTCGGCTGGGTTTTTTATTGAGCAGAATTTTCTTCTGCTTCCTCCATGATTTTCAAATACGTTATATAACGAGTTTCCTGAATTTCGCCCGCTTCTATTGCCTCTAAAACTGCGCACTTTGGTTCGTTGATGTGCATACAATTATGATATTTACATTTTCGACCAGTTTTAAAAATCTCTGGAAAGTAATGTTGAATCTCTTCTTTCTGAACATCAATCATGGCAAATTCTCGAACGCCTGGCGTGTCGATTACACTGCCGCCAAAATCCCAAAAGTGCATTTGAGCAAAGGTAGTAGTGTGTTTTCCTTTTAAATGCACCGCAGAAATTTCTGAAGTTTTGATGTTGAGTTCTGGTTGCATTGCATTCACTAAAGTTGATTTACCGCTACCAGAATGACCAAAAAATACAGAAACTTTATCTTTTATAATAGATTGTAATTCTTCCAAATTCAACTTGGAATAAGAAGATATTTCTAACGTATCATATCCAATTTCTTCATATAACGCTTCGATTTCTGCTGAGATCTCCCGTTCTTCATCAGAAAGAACATCCATTTTATTGAAAAGAATCAATGGTTTAATATTATACGCCTCACAACAAACCAGGAATCGATCAAGAAAACCGAAAGACGTTTCTGGATGCTTCAACGTAAAAATAAAACAAGCCACATCAATATTCGAGGCAATAATATGCGCTTCTTTAGATAGATTGACTGATTTCCTAATGAGATAATTTTTACGAGGTTCGATTTTAGTGATCCAGGCAACGTCGTCTTGCTCCAGGGAAAATTCTACTAAATCACCAACTGCAAGTGGATTAGTTAATCTGGTTTTTATTAATTTAAATTTCCCTCGAATTCTTGCTTCGAAAAACCGTCCAGTTTCATATTCTAAAACTTGATACCAACTTCCGGTAGATTTTGTAATAAGTCCTTTCACTAAATATTATTGATGAAAATTAATTTTGAAAATTTCAATTATAAACTGTTCTGAACTTCAATCGATTCTTCGTGAATTGCTTTGAAAATTCTTTCCATAAATTCAACCGACATTCCAGATTCATCTGCTTTCTGCGTCGCATATTCTGTAATTACTTTCCATCTTTCAGGTTGAAAAATCGCGATGTTATTATCTTTTTTCAAATTTCCAATCTGTTCAGAAACCCTCATCCTTTGCGACAAAAGTTCGATCAATTGAAAATCAAGATCCGAAATTAAGGTTCTGTGTCGACCCATTTCACCATCAAAAGCAGAAATATCAGAATCTCTTACTTGTAAGTTTTGCAATAAACTCGCAAGTGTTTCTGGTGTGATCTGCTGTGCAGCATCGCTCCACGCTTCGTCCGGATTGCTATGTGTTTCAATCATCATTCCTTCATAGCCAACATTAAGCGCTTCTTGGGCAATGCTCGCTAATCCAGTTCGATTCCCACAAATATGTGAAGGATCAACCAACATCGGAATGTTTGGAAATTCATTTTTAAAGTCCAAGGCAATTTGCCAGTTCGGGATATTTCTATATTTTGTTTTTTGATAGGTGGAAAAACCACGGTGAAGAACGCCAAGATTTTTTACGTCTTGCCCCAAAAGCCTTTCTAAGGCGCCGATCCACAAAGCCAAATCTGGATTTACAGGATTTTTAACTAAGACCGGTTTATTAGTTCCTTTTAATGCCTCTGCAATTTCTTGTACCGCAAAAGGATTTACAGTTGAGCGGGCACCAATCCATAAAATATCGACTTCTGCTTCTAAAGCTGCAGCCACATGATGGGCATTTGCAACTTCGGTCGCAGTTTTAAAACCGTATTCTTCCTTAACTTTCTTTAGCCAGTTTAAACCGATCACGCCTACTCCTTCGAAACCATTTGGTTTTGTTCGTGGTTTCCAGATTCCCGCGCGGAAAATAGGAACGTTTGCATTAGATTCTTTTATCCTTTTTGCAGTTTCTAGCATTTGCATTTCACTTTCTGCACTGCAAGGACCCGCAATAATTAAAGGTTTGGAAAATTCGTTGATCCAATTGTTTTCTAGGTTCTGTAAATTCATTTTATAGATTGAGCGGCATTAAATTTTAATTAAAGTCGAGTTTGAACTGATCGTCTAATTCTTTTAAGACAGGATTGATTTCGACAAATTTATTGAAAATCTTTCTTTTAGTGATGATTTCTTTTTTCATGGTGAGATCAACACGGTATTCTAAAATAATATTGTAATTGTTTACTTTGTGCATAAAGTGGTTGAAAAACTCTGAGCGTATTTTTTCAAATTCTACTTTCGCCGATTCAGAAGAATAAGTTATTTCGACAATGCTTTCATCTTTCTTAACTAATTTGAAGGAATTGATTGCATTATAGATAATAATATCTTTCTGCTGCAGTTCTTCTAGAAAGATCTTCCACTCCGTTTGTATATCTGTTTCACTAAAATGTTGGCTAGGTAAGGTTTTTTTTTGAGCGTCAATCTTCTGTGCTGGTTCTTCATCAGACTTTTCTAAGGCCGCAGTGATACTAAATTTTGAAGCCCTTTTCGGTAATCCGATTGGCTCACTTGATTTTACGATAACCTTTTCAATTACTTCGGTTACTGTAATTGCAGATTTCGGCGGAATTTCAGGAATAACTTGTGAGACAGTTTTAAGAAATGGCGCTAAAATCAGATGCTTTTTTTTTTAGCATCGGCTGCATTTGCAGATAATGACGATAGTTGCATCAGCGCAATTTCAACCGTGAGGCGTGGATTTTTAGAATTTTTATAATTGATGTCTGCGTGATTGCAGATTTCAATTGCATCAACTAATTGTTGAGCATTCCATTTTTTTCCCTGTTCTAGAAATTTGTTTTTTGTTTTTTCGCCAACTTCGATTAAACTTACTGTATGAAGGTTTTGAGCCATCATCAAATCTCTAAAATGATTTCCTAAACCTGCGATAAAAATATGCGGATCGAAACCTTTTTTAATGATTTCATTTAAAGCAAATAAAGTTTCAGAGATTTTATTCTCGTACGCAAAATCAACAATAGAAAGGTATTGATCATAATCAAGAACATTTAATACTTCCGCGGCTTTTGCCAACGTAATATTTTTTTGAGAAAAGGTAGAAAGACGGTCAAAAATTGAAAGCGCATCTCGAAGTGCGCCATCTGCTTTCTGAGCAATTAAATAAAGTGCGTCTTCTTCATACTGAATTCCTTCTTTCTCAGCGATCTCTTTTAAATGAATTTGGATGTCTTCAATCGTAATTCTTTTGAAATCATAAATCTGACAGCGTGATAAAATCGTAGGAATAATTTTATGTTTCTCAGTTGTAGCCAAGATGAAAATGGCGTGCACCGGCGGTTCTTCTAATGTTTTCAAGAATGCATTAAAAGCCGCTTGAGATAACATGTGAACCTCATCAATAATATAAATTTTATATTTCCCGACCTGCGGAGCAAATCGAACTTGATCAGTCAGTTCGCGAATATCATTTACTGAGTTGTTAGACGCGGCATCGAGTTCGAAAATATTATATGCAAAACCGTCTTCCGAAGTAGAACCGTCTCTCTCATTAATTTTTCGCGCCAAAATTCTCGCACACGTCGTTTTACCAACGCCTCTTGGTCCGCAGAAAAGTAATGCTTGCGCCAACTGATTTTCTTCGATCGCGTGTTCGAGCGTTTCTGTAATATGACCTTGCCCAACAACAGCATCAAACTCTTGCGGACGGTATTTTCTTGCAGAAACCACGAAATTTTCCATTGGTCAAAAATAAGCAAATAAATGAGAAAATGAAATAGATACGCCACATTCTTGGCAAAAATACTATCTAAAATAAACAACTGAAACTTTGATTTATTAGAAAAAAAAAACTCTCAAAATTAATCTTGAGAGTTTTGTATATAGAATATTAAAGATTAAAGATCAAAAATTATTAAACAATTTTACCTTCTTCTAGAATTTCACGGTTTTGATATTCTTGAACTAAATCAATCGCATTGGTAACGACATCACTTAAAGCCGTAATAAAAGTTCCTTCTTCAGCCATGCTCATCGCATGTTTTAAGGCCTCAATTTCTTTCGGTATAATTTCATAACTAACGTTTCTGCCTGCCTCCTGAATTCCTGAGATAATTAATTCATTAATTTCTTCTTCCGTACGGCCTCGCAAATGCGCTTCATTTCTGATGATAATGTAGTCAAACATTCTTCCCGCGATTTTACCACATTCTTTAATGTCTTCGTCTCGCCGATCGCCAACCCCGGAAATAATTCCGATCTTCTTGGTGGCTTCTACGTTTCTTAGATAATCTTCAATTGCTTCATAGCCAGAAGGGTTATGTGCAAAATCAATTAAAACCTGGAATTTTTTAAATTTAAAAATATTTAATCTTCCCGGCGTTAAAGCAGCACTTGGGATAAAAGTCCGAAGAGAATTCGCAATATCTTCAATCGCAAATCCATGTAAATAAGTTGCTAAACTTGCCGCTAAAACATTAGAAATCATGAACCTGGCCTTTCCTTCCATAGTGATCGGAATATTGATCGCCTTGCTTATTCTAATTTTCCAGTCGCCTTTTTTAATGGTTACGAAACCTTCTTCGTAAACACAAGTCACTTTTCCTTCTTTCGCGAATTTCTTAATATGCGGGTTATTTTCATCTAAACTGAAGATCGCAATTTTAGAATCTAAATCAGGCATTAATCTCATGGAGTATTCATCATCAGCGTTCAGAACGTTCCAGCCATCTTTACGTACGGAATCCATCACTACCCTTTTAACCTTAGTCAAGTCTCGAAGATTGTGAATGTCATTCATGCCTAAGTGATCTTCTTTAATATTGGTCAAAACGCCTATATCGCATGATCTAAATCCTAAACCTGAACGAAGTATTCCACCACGAGCACATTCTAAAACCGCAAATTCTACGGTAGGATCTTTTAAAACAAATTCCGCGGAAATTGGACCGGTTGTATCTCCTTTTGTTAACATGGTATTTTGAATGTAAATCCCATCCGAAGTCGTAAATCCTACACGATATCCATTGCTTTTTACAATATGTGAAATTAATCTCGTGGTCGTTGTTTTACCATTCGTTCCTGTAACCGCAATGATCGGAATCTTAACCGGTTTTCCTTGTGGATAAAGCATGTCAACTACGGGAGCCGCCACGTTTCTTGGCAAGCCTTCGCTTGGCGCTAAGTGCATTCTGAAACCTGGAGCAGCATTAACTTCTAAGATTGCTCCACCACTTTCCTTTAACGGTTGCGTAAGATTTTCCGCCATAATATCAATTCCAGCCACATCAAGTCCAATGATGCGCGAAACTCTTTCTGCCATTACAATATTTTCAGGATGTACCATATCGGTAACATCAATAGAAGTTCCGCCTGTAGAAAGATTTGCTGTAGATTTTAAATAGACGATTTCTCCATTTTTTGGCACAGAATCTAATGTGTACTGCAGTTTTTCTAACAGTTCATTAGTATCTTTATCGACCAAAATTTCAGTTAAAACATTTTCATGGCCGTATCCTCTTCTTGGATCTTGATTTTCTTTTTCAATTGCTTCTTGAATCGTCAAATGTCCATCTCCTATTATGTGAGCCGGAACTCTTCGCGCGGCCGCAATCATTTTATGATTAACCACCAGAATACGGAAATCGTATCCTGTAATATATCTTTCTACGATTACATTATGTGAAAAGTTCTGCGCATGAGCCAATCCAACCCGTGCTGTTTCATAATCAAGCACATTGATGGATGATCCTTTTCCATGATTACCATCTAAAGGTTTTAAAACAACTGGATATCCAATCTTGTCAATTACTTGTTTTAGTCCTTCTTCATCATTAACGACATCGCCACTAGGAACTGGAATCGCCGCTTCATCGAGCATTTTCTTGGTCAGTTCTTTATTACAGGCAATATCTACCGCAATGGAACTTGTATTTCCTGTAATTGTGGCCTGAAATCTAGTTTGATTAACGCCGTATCCTAATTGAACTAAAGAGTTTCTTCCTAATCGAATCCAAGGAATATTTCTCGCCACCGCTTCCTGCACAATACTTCCAGTCGATGGACCTAAGCGTTCTTTCTCACGAATTTCGCGTAGTTGCTGAATAGTATCCTCAAGGTCGTATTCCCGATCATCAATTAAACATCTTGCTATTTCTACCGATTGTTCTGCAGCATAAATACCTGAGTTTTGTTCGAGATAACTAAATACGACATTATAAATACCGGGAGTTTTCGTTTCTCTAGTTCTACCAAAACCTGTATCCATTCCCGCAAGAGTTTGAATTTCCAACGCAATATGTTCAATCACATGACCCATCCAAGTGCCCATTTCTACGCGTATGAAAAAACCACCATCAACTCCTTCAGAACATCGATGCGTTTGAAGAGACGGCATCAGTAACTGCAAGCGTTCTCGAAAACCGTCAATTTTGTTGGTTGGTAAATGCTCTACTTCTTCCAGATCCAAGCGCATCTGAATGAGTTTTGTTCTTCTGATGCTCCAGATATTAGGTCCACGTAAAACTTGTATTTTTTCAATTCTCATAGGTAGTCACTCTCTTTTATAATGCTTAAATTTTCATTTTGAATATCAAAGATAATCCAAAACCTTATTAGTTAGTAAAAAATAATAAAAATCGAAGGCATTTTTTTTGCAATTACTCTTTCGACTTGTAGCGTTTTCTATTGAAAAGCGTTCTAAATTATAGACTTAACAAATAATATTTTTTTAAATTTGCAATATATGAAAGCAGTTGGAAAATTAATGATTATCGGCGGCGCTGTCAATAAAGGCAGTTTTGCAGAGACCGATTACGACCAAAATATAGAAAAAAACCTTAATTTTTTTGAACGAGGAATATTGCGGAAGATCATTAATGAATCCCGCTTAAAAGAAGATTCTGTTATAGAAATTATTACGACTGCTTCTCAAATACCACAGATCGTAGGACCTGAATATAAAAAAGCCTTCGAATTTTTAGGCGCTAAGAATGTAAATATTTTAGACATCGTAAACCGGGAAGAAGCGAACAGCGATGCGATAACTGCTCGCGCAACTGCGGCAGACGTAGTAATGTTTACGGGAGGAGACCAACTTCGTTTGACTTCTATTTTAGGCGGTTCTCGCTTTCACGATGTTATCCTTGTCAAATATCAAGAAGAAGATTTTATTTACGCTGGAACTTCTGCTGGTGCCGCGGCTGCTTCTGAAAATATGATTTATCAAGGTTCGAGCGGAGAGGCATTACTAAAAGGAGAAATTAAAACCACTCAGGGATTAGGTTTCATCGAAAACGTGATCGTTGATACTCATTTTGTTCAACGTGGTAGAATCGGAAGATTGTTTCAGGCAGTAGTTAATAATCCGAGAACTTTAGGAATCGGACTTGGAGAAGATACGGGACTTTACATTTATAAAAATTGCATGACCGCAATTGGATCTGGACTGGTTATTTTAGTTGATGGTCGTTTTATAAAAGATACGAATCTGACTAACATTGAACTTGGACAACCAATATCTATCGATAATTTAATTGTTCATGTTCTATCGCAAAATGATTTTTACGATCTAAAAGAAAAAGATCTTACGATTGTTAATTCGCAGTACAATCCCATTCCTCAAGATCAATAAAACACAACTTTACATTAAATTTAATACAGCATTACCAATATGAAAATAATAGTACACGGTGGATTCTTCTCAGAAAGCGACCAAAGCCACGAAGTTAAAATCGCAAAACAGAATTCCCTTAAAAATATTGCTAAGGAGGCTTTCAAGTATTTACAAACTCATTCTGCGGAGGATACAGTCGTTTTCGCCGTAAAAATGCTAGAGGATGATCAACTGTATAATGCAGGAACGGGTTCTCAAATTCAGAGTGACGGTAAAATTAGAATGAGTGCTTCGTTAATGAATGGAGAAACTCAAAAATTTTCAGGCGTAATCAACATTGAAAACGTACAGCATCCAATTGAAATTGCTAAAGTTTTAATGAAAGAAGATGACCGCGTTTTAGGAGGTAGTGGTGCTAAAACTTATGCTTCTGATAATGGCTTCGAAGATTTTTCGACAGAGATCCCACAAAGGAGATTTGAATTTGAAGAAAAATTAAAAAATGGTGGAAAAGGAACTGTGGGATGTGTAGCATTAGATAAAGACGGAAAATTAGCCGCGGCCACTTCTACGGGTGGAAAAGGATTTGAAATCGTGGGAAGAATCTCTGATTCTGCCACAGTTGCTGGAAATTTCGCAAACGAATTCTGTGCGGTAAGTTGCACAGGAGTCGGTGAAGATATTGTGAGTAACGCTACGGCAGCAAAAATCGTAACCCGAGTTACTGACGGGTTTTCTTTGCAAGAAGCGATTGATAAAACATTTTTAGAACTTAAAAAAATTGAAGGATTTGCAGGCGTAATTTGCATCGACAAAAGTGGAAACTTTGGACATCAAGATTCTTTTCCGACGATGGTTTTTGCGAGTTATGATGGAAGTCAGTTTGAGGTTTTCGAGTAATCTTTCTTCAGATCATCTTTAAAAGATGTCAACTATAATCAATTGCATACTATTTGTTAATAGGTTGTGATAACATTTAATAAACTATTATGAAAAAATTATTCGCCGTTGCATTTTTAGGAACACTCTGTTTCACAAGTTGTGCCCAGAAAGAAGAAAAAAGAGAGGAATTTAAAGAAGAACACAGCGTAGAACAAAAACGTAATGCTGGTGTAGACTCTGCACTATTTAAAGATGATGATAATCTGGTCAACGATTCAATCTCAGTACAATAAAAAAAATGCGTCGATGGACGCATTTTTTATTGATATATGATGATAAATTTAATAATTAAATAGAACGGAACCCCAAGTAAATCCACTACCGAAGGCAGATAAAAGAACCAAATCTCCTCTTTTAATTTTACCTTTTTCAATCGCTTCACTTAATGCCAACGGAATTGATGCAGCGGTCGTATTCCCAAATCGTTGGATATTATTATACACTTTCTCATCTGGCAAACCGAAACGTTGTTGAACAAATTGGGCAATTCTTAAATTAGCCTGATGTGGAATAAACATATCCAAATCCTCTGGAGTTTTTCCGGCTTTATTTAAGGCTTCGGTCATCGTTTCTGGAAAACGAGTGACTGCATGTTTAAAAACAAAATTACCATTCATTACAGGATAAACTTCTTCGTCGGTTACACTCTCTGGCTCATTACGCATTCTATCGCTCCAGCCAAATTTAGAACCTGGAAATTTCGTACATAATTCTTCTGCGTGTTTTCCTTCTGAATGCATGTTGGTCGCAAGAATATCACCCGCATTTTCATCTTCAGTCGCTGATAAAATCATCGCTCCTGCTCCATCGCCGAAAATAACAGAAACTCCTCGTCCAGCATCAGAAAAATCTAAAGCAAAAGATTGAATTTCAGCACCGACCACTAAAATATTTTTATACTGTCCAGCTTTTATAAATGCATTAGCCACGCTCATCGCATATACAAAACCGGAACATTGATTTCTAACATCTAAAGCACCGATCGTGTCGCAGCGTAACATTTCTTGCAATAAAACACCACAACCAGGAAAATAATAATCTGGCGAAAGTGTAGCAAAAACGATATAGTCAATATCCTTACCCGTCATTTCTGCCATTTTTAAAGCATTTTCCGCTGCTTTGAAACCTAAAAACGCCGTAGTTTCGTGAGCATCGTTTTTGTTTTCACGGTGATGCCGCTCTTTTATTCCAGTTCTTTCTGTGATCCACTCATCATTGGTAGTCATCAGTTTGGACAGATCGTCGTTGGTTACTACATTTTCTGGTACGTAATGTCCGACTCCTTTAATATAACTTTTAAGCATTAATTTAATATTTAAACAAAGATAAATTATATTTGACACATAGGACATTTTGTTAAATTCAAATATAATTTTATCTTAAATTTGCCGCATGCCTATTGAAATATTTTATAAAAATGAACATTGCGAATGGATCGATGTTGAAAGTCCGACCGAAGAAGATCTGGATTTTTTACATCAGAAATACCAGATCAATATGCTTTTGCTAGAGGACACCATTGATGCCAACCATCTACCAAAATTTGAGCAAGACGGGGACGTTAATTTTTTCTTGATGCGTGAGAATACTCAATTGGAACGATCAAATTTAAATACCATTAGCGATGTTTCTACAAAACTAGGAGTTTTTCTCATGGATGGTCTAATTATCACCATTCATCGGCTGAAGAATCGAAGTATATATGAATTTAAAAAGGAGATTGAACTTCCTGCCAACACCCAAATTACGCGAGATGAAATTGCGCTTAACTTGGCTTTAAAAGTAATGAAATCGTATGATGACGAATCGAAGCATTTGATTGAAGTAATGGACCAGATTGAAAGCGAAATATTTTTAAAAACCACCAATCATTCTAATCATATCAGGCGTTTATATAAACTAAAAAGGAAATCTGGTTTAAATACGAGAATATTGTACATCTCGAGTGTTTGGGTTGATAAATTTAAATTATTGCAGTTAGACGATACGGCCATTACGGATTTGAAAGATAAACACAAAGATGTGATCGCAGATTTTGAACATTTGAATACTCAGATTGCCAACTTAATTTCGATGTTTCTGGCGATGAGCGATCAGAAGGCAAACCAGGTCATGAAAGTACTAGCAATTTATTCAATGTACTTTTTCCCGATTACTTTTATCGCCGGAATTTACGGAATGAACTTCGCGTTTATGCCAGAACTTAATTTCAAATATGGCTATTATTATACTCTCGGATTGATGGCATTAATTGCAATAATCACTTTTACTTATGTCAGAAAAAAAGGCTGGTAAATTCTTTATTTATTTGAAACTTAAGTTTTTAAATAAATAAAGTTTTATGGATAATAATTGAACATATTTTTACCGAAATAAATCCACAAAAAATCCCAACCTTTCAGTTGGGATTTACACTTTAAAAAAGTCTATTTAAAAGTTCAAAACACGAACGTCGATTCTTCTGTTTTGAGCTTTACATTCATCGGTATCATTCTCCTCACAAAGTGGAAAGTCTGAACCGTAACCTTCTGCTTCGATTCTATCAGAGGAGATTCCCATTTCTAATAATTTAAGTTTTGCCGCTTGTGCTCTCAAATTAGAAAGAGTCAAATTAGTGTTTTCATTTCCGGTATTATCGGTATATCCACCTAATCTGATCTTTGTGTTTGGATAAGCATTTAGAATCTCTCCTAAATTATCTAAAGCATTTTCGGAGCCCGGTTTTAAATCACTGCTACCACTCTTGAAATATAGATTCTCAAGGGTATACCATTGCGTAGGGGCCAATACTTGTCTGTCCTGCAGTTTCAATCCGTTGTACAATGAATACAATTGACTGTTTTCTCCAATTGCAATGGATTTGTTACTCAATTTAATTTCTTGAACATCGCCAGTATCATAAACAAAATCGCCGTCATCATTAAGCGTTCCTCTAACTTCGGTCATTGGTACCACCGTATTATTTCCGCTCACCACAGATGATGTCATATTAACTCCTGCCATTCTCTGTAAAGATTCTATTTTTTCTCTTCGGTTTTCTTCAATTTGATCTTTATGTAAAACGGCCAATGTTGGTGCAATAACTAAAGAAATAATTGACATTAATTTAATCAAAATGTTCATCGAAGGACCAGAAGTATCTTTAAATGGATCTCCAACCGTATCTCCAGTTACAGAAGCTTTGTGCGCTTCCGAGCCTTTGTAATGCATTTCTCCATTAATTTCTACGCCCTGCTCAAAAGATTTTTTTGCGTTATCCCAAGCACCACCAGCATTGTTTTGAAAAATCCCCATCAATACTCCTGAAACTGTTGCTCCTGCTAAGAATCCCCCTAATACTTCGGGCCCGAAAATAAAGCCCATTAATAAAGGTGAAACTAAAGCGATTGCGCCAGGAAGCATCATTTTCTTCAATGACGCATCGGTAGATATCGCCACACATTTTTCATATTCGGGAACTGCTTTTCCTTCTAAGATTCCAGGGATCTCACGGAACTGACGACGAACTTCTTCAACCATCGCCATGGCTGCTTCTCCAACTGCTTTTATCGCTAAAGAAGAGAAGATAAATGGAATCATTGCTCCCACAAACAAACCTGCTAGAACGTCGGCTCTGTAAATGTCAATGCCATCGATACCTGCAATTCCTACGAAAGCTGCAAATAGTGCTAGAGCAGTTAACGCTGCAGAAGCAATTGCAAATCCTTTTCCGGTTGCTGCAGTCGTATTTCCTACTGCATCTAAAATATCAGTTCTTTCTCGAACTTCTTTTGGTAATTCACTCATCTCTGCAATTCCGCCAGCATTATCTGCAATCGGTCCGAAAGCATCAATTGCTAATTGCATTGCCGTGGTAGCCATCATTCCCGCCGCTGCGATTGCTACCCCGTAAAGACCAGCACATAAATAAGATCCATAAATACCTCCTGCTAGAACAAGAATTGGTAATAATGTAGATTCCATTCCAACCGCTAGACCGCCGATAATATTAGTAGCGTGCCCTGTAGATGATTGCTTGATGATACCTTTAACGGGTTTTTTACCCATCGCTGTATAATATTCAGTAATAATACTCATTAATGTTCCGACAACTAACCCGACGATAATTGCTCCGAAAACGCCCATCTTCGTAAATTCATGACCTCGAAGGGTCATGGTTTCGGGCATTAAATAAGTCACTAAAAAATAAGAAGAAATAGCCGTCAAAATTATACTTCCCCAGTTTCCTAGATTTAATGCATTTTGTACTGGTGCAATATCTAAATCTGTAGTTTCGGTAATTTTAACAAATAAAGTTCCGATCATGGAATAAATAATTCCTGTGCCCGCAATTAACATTGGTAAAAGAATCGGAGCAAAACCACCGAAGGCATCTTCAGATAAAGTTTCTCTACCCAATACCATAGTCGCCAAAACTGTCGCTACATAAGAACCAAATAAATCGGCACCCATACCGGCAACATCTCCAACATTATCTCCCACGTTATCAGCAATAGTCGCTGGGTTTCTTGGGTCGTCTTCTGGAATTCCTGCTTCTACTTTACCTACTAAATCAGCTCCTACATCGGCTGCTTTGGTATATATACCACCACCAACTCTAGCAAAGAGAGCGATAGATTCCGCACCAAGAGAGAATCCAGTCAGAATCTCAATTGTTCGTTCCATTTCGTGAGAATCAACTCCGGCACCTGGCGCAAATATTTGTTTGATAATAAGATAAAGGCCTCCCAATCCTAAAACTGCTAAACCTGCTACGCCCATTCCCATCACCGAACCTCCAGTAAAAGAGACTTTCAAGGCTTTCGACAAAGAAGTTTTTGCCGCTTCGGCCGTTCTAACATTTGCTTTAGTGGCGATCTTCATTCCGATAAATCCTGCAAGGGCGGAAAGAATTGCACCTAAGATAAATGAAATACCAATACTCCAATGCGAGTTTTCATTTGAAACTCCCATTAACGCTAATAAAATAGCGACGATCACCACAAAGTAACCCATTACTTTATATTCCGCTTTCAAGAAAGCCATGGCACCATCTGATATATAACCGCTAATTTCTTTCATTCGGTCATTACCTGCATTCTGCTTAGTAACCCAGGAACTTTGAATAAAAGTGTAGATCAACGCAATAATACCGAATATCGGCACTAAAATAAATAAATCCATAAATCAGTTTTTAATGTTAATGTTAAATTTTGTTAATGAAACTATTATCGAAAGTACATCTTTTTTTTCAGAAATGGTTTTATTTAGAGCGAATAAAAAAAGACAAATGAAAACATTTGCCTTTTAAATTTAGTTATTTAAGCGTCGATTATCCACCAAATTTGTTGGCATAATCTTGCTGAGAAGCTTGAATTACCAATTTTGCATGTTCAGCTCCGTACACTTCCTGAATTCTACATTTTGCAGGTTCATCTGGAAGGTTTTTATACGTTAAGAAATAGTGCATTAAACGCTTTACTTCTGCATCTGGCAACTCCGTAATATCTCTGAAATGTCCGAAAGCATGATCTCCTTTCATTACCGCAACGATCTTATCATCTGCTTCTCCTTTGTCAATCATTTTAAAACCTCCGATCGGTAAAGCTTCTAACAACATTCCACCTGAGTGAATGTTGTGAGAACTTAACACACAAATATCTAAAGGATCTAAATCACCCGTATCAACATCTGTAGCACCACTTTCTATGGCTAATCTCAACACTTCATCGTGACAATAAGTTCTAGGAACAAATCCGTATAACGCTGGAATAATATTAGAAAATTGCTGCGGGCGGTCCACTTTTAAATAGCCACTTTCTTTATCAACTTCATATTTAATAGTATCACTTGGTACAATCTCTACAAAAACATTTACAA
This sequence comes from Flavobacteriales bacterium, assembly GCA_038242555.1. GTDB lineage: Bacteria > Bacteroidota > Bacteroidia > Flavobacteriales > Weeksellaceae > Kaistella. The sequence continues at coordinate 52,297 of JBBSRZ010000004.1, forward strand.
CATGTGGCGCTTCATCTCCGACCGGTATTCCATGCCATGGATGTGCTTTAAAATTCGGTATCATTTATTTATTTTAATTTATAATTAGGTTTTCTTTTCTTAAATCTTCAATACAAGCAGAAATATAATCTTGCTCATTCATGTAGTTCATTAAAAAAACAGTTTTGAAATCCTGCAAAGTACTTTCATTACTTAAGTTCTCGTAAGTTTTATGTAACAAATGCAAGATATTGTTTTTAGAATTCACTACTTTATTCCAAGAGTTCTTGGTTAAATATAGTTGTTGAGAAGCATTATAATCAAACTCTTCATTGATTGTTTTTTCAGTCAGAAAAAGATATTCGTGTGCGGCAAGATCTTGGTCAAATTTGGTGACTAGATTAGAAGGTTTTATTCTTTCTAGAAAAAGAGTTATTCTTTCGTAGGCGTGAATCCGCTGTTCCGATTGACCTTTTACCGTTAGGAAATTAATTTCCTGTTTTTTTAGACGAATGTAAGTGTACACAAATTGCCTGATGAAAATCAAGAAAGGGATCGCTAAAAGTACAGCGAATATATAGGGAAAATAAGGCGATTCGATCATCAGAAATTTCTAGGGTGCAAAATTAGTGATAATTCTTTATCTCTTCCACAATTTTTTAAATAAAGCGCGTTTTGAATTGATAATAATGGGATACTTGTAGAAAGTTGCCCCGAATCGCTCATTAAAATTTGCAACATTTTCAATTTCACTTCCCATAAAATCGAAATTTTTATCTTCTATAAATTCCTGCAAACATTTATCGATCATAATCGAGGGAAAATTTGGATTTTCCAAGGGAGATTTGTTGATAAACAAACTTAGATATCTGCTTCGTTTTCCTTCAAACAAATAAACAAATGACTGAATTTTATTTTTGAACTTTAAGGTTCTAACGTCACCAATATTATGATTAATTAACTTTTGATAAATTTTAAAATAGGCCTTCTTATCTTTTTCTTTATTAGTGCCAAGCAGACTCGTTAAAAAAAAAGCATTGTTTTGTGATGTTAGATTGTTTTGAAACTGTATGTTATTAATTAAGTCACCGATAATTCTAACATTTCTCCGGCGGTGAACGCTGTAATTTTTCTTCGTATTTGGATAACTATTTTTAGATAAAAAATAAGAAGTTCGTTGCTGCGTTTTTTCAATAAAATGGTTGTCACCATTAAAAGCATAAATCAATACAAAAAATTTTTTATTCAAATAGTCTAAAAATAATTGATTTGTTTTTGGATCGTCAACTTTAGAAAAAATTCCTAACTGCTGACACAATTTCGGCATGAGTATAAAAGTAATCCCGAATTTACGAACGAACGAAACTGGCATAACGGTTTCATAATCGTCCTGAATTAGTAGAAACCAATTCTTATTTGATACTATATCGAGAAACGTCTTATCAGCATAATCCGAATTTTGGCAAGCGTTTTCTAAGCAGTTCTTATATTTATCAAAATCAATGTCTGCATAATTAACTTTCTTGATCATAATAAATTTTCGTCGGCGAAACTGAGATAAGAATTTTGAGTAAGAATGAGATGATCGAGCAGTTGAATATTTAGAATTTTACCTGCTTCCGCGATTTGCTTCGTGATTTTCAAATCTTCTGAACTGGCTTTCACATTTCCTGATGGATGATTGTGTGCTATAATTATTCCCGTCGCTAGATGTTCTAAAGCAGTTTTGAAAAGAATTCTTACATCAACCACGGATTGATTTATTCCACCAGAAGATAGTTTTCCTTTTCCAATAACTCGGTTATTCTGATTTAAATAAATGGCCCAAAATTCTTCGGTTTGTAAATCAGATAGGTAAGGGAATAAAACTTTGTAACTATCGAGACTGCTCGTAACCTGCACTTTTTCAGGAACTTCTTGCGCTGCTCTTCTTCGTCCAATCTCAAGCGCCGCTGCGATCGATATTGCTTTTGCCTCGCCCACTCCTTTAAATTTCATCAAACCTGATATAGGAATCAAAGATAAATTATGCCAATTATTTTCGACAGAGTTTAAAATTTTCCTACCTAATTCTACGGCTGATTCTTCACGGTTTCCACTTCCCATGATAATCGCTAATAATTCAGCATCAGAAAGTGAATTCTTGCCTTTTAGCAGAAACTTCTCTCTCGGTCGATCATCTTCAGCAAGAAATTTAATAGACATATTTTTAGTTTAAAATTTTAAAGGAATTTTAAAATAAGTAAAACAACAGAAGCATCAATTTAATGAGAAAATATTTAAATTATTAATCCGTCTTTCATCACTAATTTGCGATCAGTAGTATCTGCAAGCGCAGTATTGTGCGTCACAATTACAAAAGTCTGATGGTATTTATCTCTTAAATCAAAAAATAATTGATGCAAATCATCTGCGTTTTTTGAATCTAAGTTCCCAGTCGGTTCATCGGCGAAAATAATTTTCGGTGAATTAATTAAAGCTCTGGCAACCGCTGCACGCTGCGCTTCACCACCAGACATTTCGTTTGGTTTGTGATGAATTCTGTGCGCAATATTTAAATCTTCAAAAAGCGAATAGGCTTTCTCTATAGATTCCTTTTCATTTTTACCCGCGATTTTTGTAGGTAACAAAACATTTTCTAAAGCAGAAAACTCTGGTAATAACTGATGATACTGAAAGACAAATCCAATATTTTCATTTCTGAATTTCGACAATTGTCGATCGCTCATATTAATGAAAGACTGGCCCGCTAGATCAATTTCAGAATCAAAATGCTTCGGATTGGTCGGTTTATCAAGCGTTCCTAAAATTTGTAATAAAGTAGATTTACCCGCGCCTGATTCTCCAACAATGGAAATTACTTCACCTTCTAAAATGTGAATATCAACTCCTTTTAAAACCTCTAAATCACCGTAGGATTTATGAATATTGCGCGCTTTAATCATATTTTCAAAAATAGTGAATTTGCCTTAAAGTACCTTCAAATATTAAAATAAAAAAAACCTTCCAGAATTAGAACTGAAAGGTTTAATCTAAAAATAGAAACACTTTTTATTTTACAGTAGTAAAGTTAAAGGTTGCTCTAAATAAGTTCTTAATGTTTGTAGGAATTGTGCACCTGACGCGCCGTCGACTACTCTATGGTCACAAGCCAAAGAAAGTTTCATGGTATTCCCTACAACGATTTGACCATCTCTTACAATTGGTTTTTCAACAATCGCTCCTACCGAAAGAATTGCAGAATTGGGTTGGTTGATAATCGACGTAAAGGTTTCAATACCAAACATGCCCAAATTAGAAACAGAGAAAGTGGAACCTTCCATTTCATTGGCTTTCAAACCTTTTGATTTCGCTCTTCCTGCCATATCTTTTACGCCGGCAGAAATTTGATTGTAATTCATCTGATCCGCATTTTTCAACACAGGAACGACTAAACCATCAGGAATTGCTACGGCTACACCGATGTTGATATTTCCATGGTGAATAATTTTATCTGCTTTCCAACTAGAATTTACTTGCGGATGTTTTCTTAAAGCCATTGCTGTAGCTTTAATAATCATATCGTTGAATGAGATCTTAGTATCTGGTAAAGCGTTGATTTCTTTTCTCGCAATGATCGCTTTATCCATATTGATTTCAACAATCAAATAATAATGTGGAGCAGTAAATTTACTTTCAGAAAGACGTTTGGCGATAATATTTCTCACTTGAGAATTTGGAGTTTCTGAATCTTCACCTTGAACAAAATTCAATGCAACCTGCGCCTTAGCGGTAGAGACTTCTGTTTTCGCTTCTGTCGATTTATCTGCACTTGGCTCGTAATTCTCGATATCTTTCTTTACGATTCTACCATTTTCTCCACTTCCTTTCAAAGCATTAACGTCGATTCCTTTATCCTCTGCCATTTTTCTGGCTAAGGGAGAAATTGCTAATCTTTCAGTGGATGAATTTGAAACGGTTTCTTTTTCTTTGGTTTCTGAAACCTCGACTTTTTCAGACTTCTTTTCTTCGTCAGCAGGTTTTGCTTCTGATTCTTTAGGTTCTAATTTCTTAGATTCACCTGAAGTAAGACCAGAAACGTCTGTTCCTTCAGGACCGATAATCGCTAAAACGGTATCGACCGGACTTGCTTCTCCTTCGGCAACGCTCGTGTATAATAAAGTTCCTTTTACTTCTGATTCGAAATCCTGTACGGCTTTGTCGGTTTCAATTTCTGCTAAAATATCGCCTTCATTGACTTTATCCCCGACTTTAAAGTGCCATTTAGCAACTTTTCCTTCGGTCATCGTATCAGATAGTCGAGGCATCGAAATCACTTCAACACCTTCTGGGATTTCGGAAGAACTAGTTTCCTCCTTTGATGATTGATCTTCTTCAGCAGTTTTTTTCTCTGATTGATCGACTTCCTTTTTTTCTTCTTTTGGTTCTGCTAACTTTTCTTCTTTCAATGACGAAATATCTTCGCCTTCATCACCGATAATTGCAAGGATGGAGTCCACTGGCGAAGAACCACCTTCTTCTGTCCCGATATATAATAATGTTCCGTCGAATTCTGATTCGAAATCTTGTACAGCTTTGTCAGTTTCGATTTCGGCGAGGATATCTCCTTCTTTTACCGAATCGCCTACTTTAAAATGCCATTTCGCAACTTTACCGTCCGTCATGGTGTCTGATAGACGGGGCATCGTAATAACTTCTGCCATAATATTCTGTTTATTTTTTGAATTAATTAATGAGTTCTGACTTTATATTACAATCAGATTTCAATAGAATTAATTTAGTTATTTTCTAATTTATTGATGAACGGATAATCTTCTTGAGCGTAAACATAATCGTACACTTTATCCAAATCCGGATAAGGAGATTCTTCCATGAATTCGACACATTCTTCCACGAATTCTTTCGATTGATCATCGATCGCTTGCAATTCATCTTCACTCGCCCAGTTATTTTCTAAGATCCTGTGTTTTACGATTTCGATAGGATCATCTTTTTTGCGTTCTGCAACTTCATCTTTACTTCTGTAAGGTTCAGCATCAGACATCGAATGTCCGCGGTATCTATAAGTTCTGGCTTCAATAAATGTGGGTCCATCTCCTCTTCTTGCTCTTTCAATCGCTTCATAAGCTGCTTCAGCAACTTTTACTGGATCCATTGCATCAACAGGAAGACAAGGCATTTCGTAACCTAAGCCTAATTTGTAAATATCTTCATGATTCGCAGTTCTGCCAACAGAAGTTCCCATCGCATAGCCGTTATTTTCAACAACAAATACCACTGGTAATTTCCAGTTCATAGCCATATTGAATGTTTCGTGTAATGAACCTTGACGTGCAGCTCCATCTCCGAAGAAACAAATATTTACACCACCCGTTTCAAAATATTTATCCGCAAAAGCGATTCCAGCTCCCAAAGGAATTTGACCGCCCACGATTCCGTGACCGCCATAAAATCTCTTTTCTTTGCTAAAAATATGCATAGATCCACCCATTCCGCCAGAAGTACCTGTCGCTTTACCACAAAGTTCTGCCAAAATTCTTTTAGGATCTACACCCATAGCCATCGGATGAATGTGACAACGGTAGGCGGTGATCATGCTGTCTTTGGATAAATCCATCGCATGCGCAAAGCCAGCTGGAATTGCTTCCTGACCATTATATAAATGTAAAAATCCTCTGATTTTTTGCTTTAAGTAAAGAGAACGGCATTTATCTTCAAACCTTCTCCACATTGTCATTTCTTCATACCACTTAAGGTAGACCTCTTTCGAAAATTCTTTCATTTGATCGCTTTTGCTTTTTTAGGCACACGAAACCTGACGGTCTCATCGCTGTTGGAAATATTAAGCAAAAATAATAAAAAACTTTGTCTTTATTGGTAGCATAGGACAACAAACTTCTAATAATACTCATATAAAAATATTACTTTTGAATCTTTAAATTTATCTATGATTAATTCTCCGTCAGCACTGGTTCTGAAACTCTCAAAATTCATCTCAGGTTTTTTTAATCCCATGAATTCTTTACTTATTTATTTTATCATTTTCAGTTTTAAAAACCATACTTTACTGCAATCCGCAAAAAACTTTATACCTATCCTTTTAATAACGATTATTCCAATATCACTTTGGATTTATCTCAATGTGAAATCAAAAAAATATTCCGACGCAGATGTTTCTGATCGCTCGCAACGAAAAAGTCTGTACTTTTTTATCGCAGGCTCGATGATCACTTATTTAGTTTATATATTTTTAAGAGAAGATCGAATTGATTGGGTTTTATTCTTTTTGTTGATCTTATTAATTGTGATGCAAATCAGTAATTATTTCATTAAAAGTTCGATGCATACGGCCTTAAATATTTTCGTGGCGGCGCTGATGTTAACACTTGATCCGCTACTTGGATTATTATGGTTGGTAATTGCTTTGATTGTTGGGTTGACCAGAATCATTTTAAAAAGACATACGATCGCGGAAGTCGCTAGCGGTACCTTAATATCGGTCATCATTTCTTTTATTTACCTTTATATTCAAATTCAATAATATTTTATGAAGATTAGTCATTTAACTCCAAGCGAAGAGATTTTAATGAATGTTTTATGGAGACTTGATTCTGCCTACATGCGAGAGATCATCGAGCAATATCCTGAACCGAAGCCACATCCTAACACGATTTCTACTTTTTTAAAAATACTGGTTGAAAAGGAATTTCTTACCACTCGAAAAGAAGGTCGAGTGTTTCAATATACGGTTGCAGTTCCTTTCGATGATTATCGAATATATCTTTTGAAAATTTTTTTAGAGCAATATTTTAATAACGATCCCGCTCACCTAGTTCAACTTTTACGAGATGAAAAATTATATAATGATTTAGAAATTAAGCAACATTCTGGATTGGAAAAGAACGAAACTCCAACTGAAGAAAGACAAAATGAAGAATCGGACTTGAGCGAATTCCTGAATACGATCACCGCTCCAAAAAAGAAAAAGAAAGACAAGAAAAAAGGAGAAAAGAAAAAGAAAAAAAAGAAAGTCTAGTCGACACTGTTACCTCTCAACCTTTTGACTTAAACTTTTATAAAATTAAAACAGATGATCATAAAAAAATTTAGAGAGGTATTTGGAAAAACAGGAATTGTCATAAAACAATATCCGATGGTCTTGACCATGGCTATTTTGGCCGCGATGTCGGTCATCTGTTATGTTCGTGGGAGAAATAGCAATAGTGAAAATGGCTTTATTTTTCTGAAATTGACCATCGTATTTTCTTTAGCTATATCATTAATGTTCGCCTTTGCTTTACTAGCGCAGAGAATTGGAAAACTGATCCTCTTACAATTAATTGGTTTAGCATTTCTCCTTCTATTTTATTTTATACTTCCGAACGAAGAAAAAGATTTTACGGAGGTTTATACATACCTACTAATTCCCACCTTTTTACTTTCTCATTTATTAGTTTCTTTCCTATCTTTTCTGACCAAAAATAAAGAAGACCATTTCTGGCAATACAACAAAAACTTATTTATCAACTTTTTCTTAACGGTTGTATTTACCGGAGTATTAACAGGCGGAATAATGTTGGCAATATTCGCTGTTGATCATTTATTTAATTTTCATTTTGAAGGACGTTACTATAGTTATCCGTTAGTTTTCTTTTAATATTTGGAAGTTCTTTTGTCTTTTTACTCTTCAACGAAAAGGGTTTATTTTATTTGGAAAAGAAAGATGATTATCCAGCGGTTTTAAAGTTTTTCACGCAGTATATTTTAGTTCCGCTCCTTCTTATCTATATAATCATTTTGTATTTCTATGCCGCGAAGATCTTGATCAATTGGGAATTGCCACAAGGTTGGGTATCTTATTTAATTTTGGCTTACTCAGTGGTAGGAATTCTCGCTATTCTTTTGGTCTATCCTTTAAAAGAAAATGCATCCAAATCTTGGATCAAGATCTTCTCAGATTTATTTTATTATACTTTAATCCCACTTATCATCTTATTATTCGTGGCTATTTTTACGAGGATTTTAGAATACGGCTATACTGAAGCAAGATATTTTGTCTTAATAATCGCGATATGGTTAACATCTGTCGTCTTATATAATATTTTCATACAAGGTTCAAGTATAAAATTCATTCCTATAAGTATGTTTGTGTTTGGATTTTTATCATTGACTGCTCCATATTTAAATGTATTTTCTGTCGCGAAGCGCAGTCAAAAGAGTGAATTGATCAAAACTTTAACTGAAAATAAACTTTTAGAAAATGGTGAAATCAATTTTAAGCGAAAGATTTCGGATGCTGTCGTAAATGATATCTCTGATAAATTTAATTTTCTCGCTAAAAGAAATGAAACAACCTTCCTGTTTGAATTGCTACCGACCGAAATTGAGCAGAAATACACAAAAGATTTTACAGATGAATATGGATGGAGATCCAACAGTATTCGAAATGAATTTAAAAACGTCATTTATCTTAAAGATAAAAGCGAAGAGTATCGCAGCACAACGATTATCGCAAAGAACGTTGGTTTAGATATCTCGAAGTATCGAAAACTTTATAAAATTAATTACAGCCAACCTCAATTTAAATATGAGAATAACACATTTGAACTTACAGTTCCTGGTACGATCATGAAATCAGAATTTATTTTGATATACAATGGTCAAAAGATTAATCTATTTCCAGAATTGCAGCAATTATTTTCTAAAAAATTGCGCTCAGGTGAACAGTTTGTAGATGAACTTTCTATTTCTAAAAAAGTTGGGAAATACGAAATCAAAATAATGTTTGATTCAATTGTTAGAAACATTTCCCCGAATGAAAAAGAAGAATATATCATCACTGCAGATTCTTATATTATTTTAATCAAATAATATTTTCAAAATTTCGCACAAAAAAAGCGACTTAATTAAAAGTCGCTTAAATTATCTAAGGTAAATGTTACCAGTTAGAACCGCCACGGCTCCCTCCGCCGTATCCACTTCCACTTCCACCACCACGGTTTGCACCGCCGCTTCCGTAACCTCCACCACTTCCGCCTGAACGGTTGTTGTCAAAGCTTCTTCTTGGTTTGTCTTCTCTTGGCTTAGCTTCAGAAATGTTAAGTTCTTTACCATCCAATTCTTTACCGTTTAATGATTCGATAGCGTTCTTGCCATCTTCATCACTCATTTCTACGAAACCAAAACCTCTCGATC